>JAFUBI010000208.1 GCA_017460285.1 Oscillospiraceae bacterium
GCCTTCTTCAACGATCTTTCCCTCCGAAAGGACAACGATCTTATCTGCCGACGGAACGGTCCTCATGCGGTGGGCGATGACCAAAACGGTCTTCCCCTCCAACAATCTGGACAATGCGCCTTGAACTTTCGTTTCGTTCTCGACGTCCAAAGATGCCGTTGCTTCATCCAGCAGAACGATCGGAGCGTTTTTCAGAAGCGCTCTGGCGATTGAGATCCGCTGACGTTCTCCTCCTGAGAGTTTCGTTCCATTCTCACCGATCGGCGTCTGGTAACCCTGAGGCATTTTGTTTACGAACTCATCGCAATTTGCCGCCTTGGCTGCTGCATAGACTTCTTCATCTGTTGCTCCATGTTTGCCGAGGCGGATATTCTCCATGACCGTTTCGTCAAACAGGACTACGTCCTGGAACACCATCGAATAATCGCTCAGGAGGACCTCCGGATCAACAGTCTTGATGTCAATGCCTCCGACCTTGATCGCTCCCTCCGTAACATCCCAGAGCCTGGCAGCCAATCTGGCGCAGGTGCTCTTTCCGGAACCGGAAGGTCCCACAAGAGCAGTGACCTGACCCTCTTTCGCTGTGAAACTGACATGATCCAATACCAGATTGTCTTCGTAAGCGAAGGAGACGTTCTCAAAGACGATGTCATGTCCATCCGGTGTGAAGGAATCTTTGCCTTCCGCTGTTTTTGTCTCATAGAGCTCCATCAGCCTTTCTGCCGACACCTGCGACACGAACATCTCTGCGATCAGAGCAAGAGCCTGGTCGAACGGCGCATAGACTCTCGTGATCACCATTAGAAACAGGAAGAGCATCATGAAGTTGATCTCTCCGGAAAGGATCATCTTCGTTCCGGTAAGGATCGTCGTCGCGACACCCAGGCGCATGATCACGCTTGCCGCATTGACAAAGATACCGGTCGACAGTTCTCCTTTGATCATGGTCGCTTCGGATTGATCGATCTTGCGGTTCAACTCGCCCAAAAACTTTTCTTCCTGATTGGTGGCGCGGATCTCCCTCATGCTTTCCAATGTCTCCTGGATACCGTCCGAGACCAGTAGCGATGCCGCCTTGGAGGCTTCCGAGTTCTTCTTTGCTATCTTTCTTGACCCGAAGAGCAATCCGAAAGCCACAGGAACGCCCCACAGACAGGCGAGCGCCAGCTTCCAGTTATATACCAGCAGGATCACTGCGATGATGGCAGTTGAGATATAGGACCCGAACAGATAACTGAGGCAGTGGGACCAGACATGCTCCAGTCGGTTGACATCCCCCATGATCGTCTCGGTCAAGTCTGCCAGATCCCTTTTTCCGAAATAGCCCAAAGGGAGCTTACGGAGCCTTTCCGCAAGAGAGATCCTCGTTTTCCTAACTTCTCCGTATACAAGACCGTAGGTCGTCTTATATTGCTGCAGATGAGTGATAAAGGATAACGCAAGAAATACGACAAGAAGCAGAACAAATACATAGGCTTTAGGAAGATCTGTCCCTTTTGTCAATGTATCCATATATCTGCTCATCAGAAGATGAAGGACGCCCATTCCTGCCATGACCGTTAGATTCACGATAACGGTCCAGAAACTGCCCCTTTTCACATTTTCAACGCCTTGATCTGTCAACGCGTATTGACGCTGGAATTTCTTTGAAAACATTATCTCACCTCCTCGACAGCACTGATCTTCCACTGAACTGCCTGGTTGTATTCTTTCCACATCTTTGCGTAGAGACCGTCCTGTGAAACAAGCTGTGTATGTGTTCCTTCCTCAACGACTTTGCCGCGATCCAGAACGATGATCTTATCCGCGTGGATGACGGTCGATAAGCGGTGTGCGATCATGATCACCGTTTTCCCTTTGGTCAGAGACGCGAAAGCTTTTTGGATAAGCATCTCGTTCTCCGGATCCGCGAAGGCGGTAGCTTCATCCAGCACGATGATAGGCGCGTCTTTTAAGATCGCCCTTGCCAATGCGACTCTTTGCTGCTCGCCTCCGGACAGATACGTGCCCTTGCTCCCTATGACCGTGTCGACCCCTTCAGGCAACTTCTCGATGATGTCGTCACATTGAGCCGCTGAAAGCGCGGAAAGCACTTCTTCCTTGGACGCATCCGGACGGGCTGCGCGAACATTTTCCAGGATCGATCCCTTAAACAGTCTGTTGTTCTGGAAGACGAAAGAGATCCGGTCCATCAATACATGGGGATCGGTGTCTTTGACATCCACTCCTCCCACCTCGACTGAGCCGGACGTCGTGTCCCAGAAACGGGGGATCAGACTGGCTGCTGTCGTTTTTCCTCCTCCGGAAGGTCCAACGAGCGCCACTGTCTGCCCTGCTTCCACAGTGAAGGAAACATGATCCAGAGCCGGCATGTCCGACCCGTCATAAGTGAAAGAGACATCTTTGAATTCGATCCGGTTTCCTTCCGGAGTCTTCGGATCGTCCGTGATCTTCAGTGTCGGTGCGCTCATGACCTCATTGATCCTTCTCATTGCCGTGTTTGCCAGCATCATACCGCTTGCGGCAAACATGATCCTTGCCAGAGCCGTGGATACGATGGCGGAGAAGATCGCGTAAAAAGCGAAATTCGTGATCAACTGTGCCAGACTTCCATTCCTCAATGCGGACGGTGCAAGGAACAATGCCACAGGAACCAGAAAGACGAAAGCCCCTTCTGTGAACGTCAGGTTGATCGCCTGAGGAACCCTGCAGACGTCTGCCTGATAGTGCTCCGCTTTGTCGCTGTACTTGTCGATCGCGTCCTTGAAGGCTTTAAAGGAATATACGGTCTGCTGGAACACTTTAACGACCGGGATCCCTCTTACGTACTCTGTTCCGGCTTTGCTCATGACATCCTGCGCCTGCTGATATTCCATCATCAGATTCGCGTTCTTTCCGGTCATCATCGACATCATCGCGACGACAGACACGACGGCTGCTATGAGGCATGCCGCTCCCATGCGCCAGTCAAACACGAACATCAGCACCAGCATGGCGAGGAACATCGCGACCGTACCGACGATGTCCGCCAGATTGTGCGCAAGCAGTGTTTCCGTATCGGCTGTCGCGCTGTCCAGACGGTTTCTCAGCAGTCCGGACGCGTTTGAGTCAAAGAATCCGAGGGGCGCCTTCATCAGATGAGCCATGCCCTCTTTCCGGATATTGGAAGCTGTCCGGAATGCCGCGAGATGCGTACACATCAATGCGGCAAAATATACCGCGATGCCGGCAACCGAGGACAGGAACGCCAGCCAGGCGTACCTGGAGATCCCAGTAGCCTGGGTCCAGTTTGGTGCCACATGGATCAGGTCCCGTACGACGAGCCAGATGCAGATGTACGGAAGCATGCCCAGCACCATCGCGACCGCGGATAGTCCCAAGCCCGCAAACGTCACTCCTTTGTGGCTGCCTGCATAATTCAGCAGGACTGCCAGATCATTCTGTTTCTTTTCTTTCATGAACATTAGGCGCGGACACCCTTGACTATCGTCAGATGCGCCTTCCTCCTTCTTGTGTTTTGTCATGGTCTTGAACGGTCCGTGTCCATGACCGTCCTGAACTACTAACTGCTTTCCGTTTGTGTATGATCTCCCCGTTCCGTTAGTTAACAAACGCCGGTTAGCGTTAACTAACTCCCAGGAAAAGCCATCGCCTATCTCCTCGTCAGAGATAGGCGGTGCATTTAATTCTGTCATAAGGTCTGTGTTAACAGCCCAGCAGATTCTTCCATCCCGGCAGGAAGAACTTTTCCACGATCTCCAGGCTTCGAAGAGCTTCTTCCTCGGAGTAATCGTGGATCACGGGTTCAAAAAGCGCGGTGGTGTATGCGCTCAGAAGAAGATGAAGTTCTTTCGGGTCGATCTCCTGTACCAGATAGCCGCTCTCGCGGATCCTGGGAAGAAATTTCAGCAGTTCCCTTTGGTGCTGCTCCACCAGATCGTGAAGGAAATTCTCATACTTCGTGCCCTGTGACTTCGTGAGGAGAAGCCGATATTCCTCTCTGTTGGGATAGACGATCTCCCGCATCATGTCGATTTGAGAATCCTTCCACAGATCTACCGTTCCGGACTCCAGCGCTTGCACGTTACGCGAGATATGCCCATCCAGCCAGTCCTGAAGCCTCTCCACAGCGGGAGCGACCAGCTCCCGGAACAGGTCTTCCTTATCCTTGCAGTGCCGATACAGACCTGCAGCAGTCATCCCCGCGCGATCCCCGATCCGACGCATAGAGGCTTTCTCAAAACCGTATTTCTGAAATTCCTCCCGCGCTGCTTCCAGGACCAAAACATGTTTTGTCTTCTTGTCTTTCGGCACAACTTATCCCCCAGTTAGCCTAGGCTAACAAAAATGTTAACACCGTTTGCGGAGGCTGTCAAGAGATCTTTCTCTGCAGAAAACAGCCCCCTGACTCAAGGCGCTGGGTCTCAAGCAGGTGGCAGCTGTTTTGTTAATACAATATTGTATTAAGTTCCGTTTTCCAGATAGTCGTAAGCAATACCCAGATCGTGGACGAGATGATCGCTGAGCGCTTTGACGCTTTCATCATAGTCTGCTCTCAATGCAACCGGATCACTAAGATCGGGATTCTGCAGGATCCATGAGGCATCGATGTTATAAAACGCGCCGCTGTATCCCCGCACGAAGATCCTGCTGTTTTCTTCCTCCAGATACAATCCAACGACCGGTTCCCTCACTAGGCTGCAGCAGTACAGGGTGGAACCGTGTTTCAAACTGCTGACCGTTATCGTGCCGTCATTGCCTGCGCGGATCTGTAGGGTACGGTCTTTGTTCTGAACTACCGTCTCCATGGTCTCCGGGATCCCGGACGGCGGTGCACAGAGGACTTCCTGGATGGGGTTCTCCCAAACAAATACATCCCCTGCCGTAGTCGCAGCGCAGATGCGACCTTTCTCATCAAAGCGGACGCTCTGCACAGGGCGGTAACAGCCCTTCAAAGGAACTGCGTCCAACGCATGTTCCACATCGTAGAGGTATATCTGCCTGCCACATGCGGCCGCAAGATATCCATCCCTGTACGCCCAGGTGTGGACCGGAGAGGCGATCATCAGGGTCACCGTCTCTTCCGCGGTACCCTCAGGCGTATCTTTGTGAATGGTGATCTGACCGAGCAGTTCCGGTGTTTCGATCCGGTATCCACCCGTCTCCTGCTGTTCCTCAAGTGCTGTGACAGCCTGTGCTTCCGGGGTACCTGCAGGGAAGAAATCCGAAGGAAATACCGTATCCAGCCCTTCCGCATAGTTTTCAAACAGGAGGTAACTGTATTCCCCGTAATCCGATCCATCCAACGTCATCATGGTCAGCGCTTTAAATTCATCCCTGCTGAGCTGGTCATGGATCTGATCCAGGCTCTGCAACGCTGCAAGGAGCGCGTCCGCACGGTCTTTTTCCTTTTTATACTCGACATTTACTACTACGCTTCCCAGGATCATCAGGAGCGCAGTCCCCAGCGCCAGCGGACGTTTGATCCGATCCCATCGGGTGATGCGGCGTGCTTTTTTCAGGAAGGACAGGATATCCCTGTACAGATCCGGCATGTTGGTCTCATAGGCGTATTCCGAAGCCAGTTCCCCGCACTTCTCCAGACGTTTCAGGAAGGCATCGGAATCTTTTTTCTTCCGGTAGCGCGGGATCCCCGTATTCTGTCTGGCAGCCGACGCCCTTACCGAAGACAGCAGCCAGGTGCGAAGTTCATTCTTTTCCTCGTCATAGACATTTGAATTCGCGAACAGAAGGATCTGCTTTACAGTTTCTTCGATCTTTTCCTCCGGTGTCAGCTGTTCTGCATCCGCTATATAGCATGGGATCGCGAGTTTCCGGATCAAATCATGCTCCTTCTGACAGGGAACAGATCTCTCCCAGTGTTCGGAACGGAACACGACTGCTCCTGCAGACGTGTGAAGCGCCTCTTCGATCGCCGCGAACCATTTGGTGGAGAACGGGATACCGCTGCTTTTTCCGGAAATGTCCTGCCAGATATTCAAACCTTCGGCACGCAGTTTGTCAACACCAGCTGCAACGACGTCGGAATCTCTTCTGGAATAAGAAATAAAGATATGGTTCATCTCATTCCCACTCCTTTCCGTCACCACCAGGCATAAGACCGATCCCAGTGTCCTGGATCGTCTGCTTATCCACGAAATCCAGCAGTTCCTTCTTGAAGTAGCCGTGCATCTTCAGCTTTCGGTTCATCTCCTTTAAGGCAAAAGAACCGTCCGTATGGGAAGGATACATCTTTCCGGCTTCCCAGTAATTACCTGCCGCGTCTTTCAGCAGGAAGTGATCCTCTGTCTCAAGGATCTCTGTGACAGCGCTGTGGCTTGGGATCTGCAGGTACGCATCTTCATACCAGCCCCCATCGTAACCAAATGAGATCTCCCGGAACTGCCCGTCATCCGTTCCAATAAGAAGGCAGAAGCCTTCGTCGGTGACGCCCAGGACAGTAACGTCGCCCGTCCACGTCAGAGGCTCTCTGTAGTAGGCATATGTTTCCGGCTCTTTGGCATATATGTCACTGACCTTGTCCCCTGTTCTGCGCAGATTGGCACCATCCAGAATGTAACCCCGTTCGATCCAATCGCCGTTGTCATATACAGTAAGGGTATAATGCACGAATCCGTCGTCTCCATACGCGACGTTCCTGAGCATATCTCCATCCGACGGCGAGGTCCCGCTCCATCTTTTGAGGACTTGAGTCTCATCGATCTCGGACTTCGGCAGAAGGCTGCTGACTGACTGGCAGTGATAGGCTCCGTCCGCATAGCAGAAAACGGTATGGTCACCGGAACCGAGGTACGAGATATCCTCACACCCGGTCAATATAGTACCGAGGTCGATGCATTGTCGAAAATCGTACAGATGGGTGCCGGTCATGGCATCGTGATAAACGAACACAGAGTCGTTGATACAGGACAGGAATCGCACGTCCGGCAACTTCAGACCTACGGTATAGTATTCCTTGCTGATCCGGTCCAGGATCAGGATATTGCCCTCCGTATCCGCGAAGACGATGTAGTTTTCGTTGGCAGCCGCGTCGCAGTCCGGATCGGGTCTCACACTTGCGGAATAGCCGGTCAGACGCCCGTCTTCTCCACGGAAGTACATGGACATGGAACCGTTGCTCTCAACAGCGGTAACCGGTCCGTTTTCGTTCAGGAACACGGAGTGTATGCGGTAGTCCTTTCCCTCCATGGTCTCGTTCGTTACATAGGAGCGCAATGCGATTGTCGGTTCCGTCTCAAAAAAGAATTCGTTCTGATCGTCATAGATGATGATCTGTCCTAGCGTGGAGCGGATATGGATATCTGTGTTCCCGCTGAAAGGAAAAGGAACACCGTTCGTCATCCACTGGTCTGTTTCCGAATCTCCGAAATAGACGACATTATCCTCCGCAACTGCGATGACACAATTGTTTTCCGGATCTACATAATAAGCTTTCACACCTTCCTGTGATGCGATGAAATTCTCATCGATCTTTCCGGTCCAGGTATCCCAGATCAGGGCGTGCCCGTTATCGCTCAGAGTCTCCAGATACCTTTCATTGCCGAGCAAGTGCGGGTCATACAATCTGTGTCTATAGTTGTATCCTGTGGGCGTAGTCGTCCAGTTCATGTTCACGACTTCGTTCATTCTGTTAAACAGGGCTCCCCGGGTGACACCATCAATCGTTAGATTGGATACCCCGTCCGCCATCAGGATGAACATCTCCGCCGCGTCCGTTTCATGGACTTCCGCGGTGATCAAGGCACTTTCTGTTTTTGCACGGTTCAAATTGGACAGAAGCCAGGCAGCGGCAACAACGAAGAAAAGGAATACCGAAACCAGCAGAAAGATCGAGACCCTGTTTCGCAGTTTGCGGAAAAAGATCTTCCTGGCATATTTGCGGGACAGGATCAGGTAGTCTTTCA
>JAFUBI010000013.1 GCA_017460285.1 Oscillospiraceae bacterium
AGAAGAAAGATACTGTGGTGGATCACAATGGTGATCTATCTTGCCGTACTGTTGAGAATCACGGTCTTTCGACCAGGAATAACTGCAGAGACTTTGTTGAGCGGGTCCTTGAACTTGGTTCCCTTTTCTGAATATCTGCGTTTTGCGCACAACGGTTCTTGGAGCGTATTTTTATACTACTTCGTCGGAAATATCCTTTGTTTTCTCCCATTTGGTGCTTTGCTGTGCCGAAAAGGCTCAGCAGGAAAATGGTATCACGTCTTGGCGCTATCTGTGTTGCTATCAGTACTGATTGAAGGATTCCAGTTCATTTTAGGAACAGGTGTCACAGAGACGGATGATGTGGTATTGAACACACTCGGATCGATGATAGGATACTATTTGGTCCGGAAAATTACAGAATAAATCCCGGAAGGCGCTTTGTGACCGCTTCCGGGATTCTTTTCAACTTTCTTCAGTATAAATTCCTAAATCAATAGCTGCATATTTTGGCGCATCAGGATACTCGTGGAAGATTCCTTTCATGTTTGAGGCTAGCCTCGAACAAAGAGGATAGCCGAAATCCTCAACGATATATCCCTCAATGTCATGATACACGCCATTCTCATCCTTTTTGCAATTGATCCGTTCGATCAAAGGACGAGAATCGCTCATGAAGTAATAGCAGGGATATCCCAAGCCATAACACATTCCCGCTTCAAATGCCGTTCCACTGTCGGGTTCTGCACCATGATACGGATTGAAGTTTGCAAGAACGAAGTTGCTGTTGCGGATGTGTTGCTGATCCCGATCAAAGAAGAACGCGCTTCGTGAAAAGACATTTGAGAAGGTTTCTTTATCAGGCCACTCACAACCAGGAGCGTCGTCTGGCGGGAAGATCCCTTCAAAACCATATTTCAATGTCTGTTCTTTCATCCAATCGCCGTGTTCCCGATTGTTAAGAAGGAAACATTCAAAGCCTGCCAGATAAGCTCTCCATTTTCCGGGCTCTACCGGCCACGTGCATTGATTTCGGTTGTCTTTCCTGGGAGTGACTCTTTGACCCCGGTCTTTTGCTTCTTCGTCCAGATCGTAGCGAAGGATCTTTAAGGCTTCTGTAAAGCCGCCTTCAACTAGTTTGCTGGGTATCATATACATTAGATTTCCCAATGTGAATGCTTCGCCCGGACCGTGTCCATTTTCATCGATGACAGACCCGTCTTCCGTATAATAGAAATGTGGGTAGCGGTGAACGTAGTCCCTCCTGTCCGTCAAAAAGGAATAGAGCCGTTTTCCTTTCGCAAAACCGACGCCCAAATCGAAGCACACAGCTCCGTCCGGCTCTCCGCCGCGAAATCCATTCACGTTTGCAATGACGATGTCACAATCATCCAAAAAAGTACGGTCGATGTGTTCGAAGTCTTTATATCCATTTTCGAGGTAGGTCAGATCATTTACAAATGTGAAGCCCCAACGCTCTGCTTCTGCCTTCATCGCCCGAATTTGAGCCAGGCCATCTGGTGCGTAACGTTCAGGTCCCGTGTAGTAAATGCGGTAATCGTATTTATACATTCCACTCTCCATTACTTTTTTGTTTATTATAACATGCTGAAATAGAGTGAGAAGTTGGCAATCATATGATAGAATTAGAACAAAATTCACCATTAGCATTGAAAGGATATTAAATGGATTATTTAACAGATATAGAGATTGCTCAGGCATGTGAAAAGAAACCGATCCTTGAGGTTGCTGCTGCTGCAGGGATCGATGAGAAATACCTGGAGCAATACGGAAAATATAAAGCAAAAGTAGACTACAAGTTACTGAAAGACTGCGAGTCAGCACCAGACGGCAAATTGATCCTTGTTACCGCGATATCACCCACTCCAGCAGGAGAAGGGAAAACCACTACCACAGTTGGTCTCGCGGATGGCTTGAGAAAGATCGGGGAGAACGCTGTCGTCGCACTTCGCGAGCCCTCATTGGGACCCGTGTTTGGTATCAAGGGAGGAGCAGCAGGTGGTGGCTATGCGCAGGTCGTTCCGATGGAGGACATCAATCTTCACTTCACCGGCGACTTCCATGCGATCGGCGCTGCGAACAATCTTCTTGCTGCGATGATAGACAATCACATCCAGCAGGGAAATCTGCTCGGGATCGATCCAAGAAGGGTCACCTGGCACAGAGCAGTGGACATGAATGACCGAGCTTTAAGGAACATCGTCATAGGATTGGGCGGAAAAACAAATGGAACGCCCAGAGAAGACAGTTTTGACATCACGGTGGCATCCGAGGTCATGGCGGTTCTTTGTTTGGCGTCGGATATCCCGGATCTGAAAGAGCGGCTTGCCCGGATCATTGTGGGCTATACTTATGATAATAAACCAGTTACAGCGGGAGACCTTCGCGCACAGGGGGCAATGGCTGCGCTCTTAAAGGACGCCTTAAAACCCAATTTAGTACAGACTCTGGAAGGAACACCTGCATTTGTTCATGGAGGACCGTTCGCCAATATAGCGCATGGCTGTAATAGCGTGACTGCTACAAAAATGGCTATGAAACTGGCAAGATATGTTGTGACAGAAGCTGGTTTTGGAGCGGATCTTGGTGCAGAGAAGTTTTTGGATATCAAGTGCAGAATGGCAGGGCTAAAACCGGATGCTGTCGTAGTCGTTGCAACGGTACGTGCGCTGAAGCATCATGGAGGTGCAGAAAAGGATCAGCTTAAGACGGAGAATCTGGAAGCTCTTGAGAGAGGCCTCCCAAATCTTCTTCAGCATGTCAGCAACATCACAAATGTCTATAAACTTCCTGCTGTCGTTGCTATCAACAGGTTCCCGGATGACACAGAAGCAGAGTTAAAACTGGTCGAAGATAAGTGCCGTGAGTTGGGAGTCAATGTTGCGCTTTCTGAGGTCTGGGCTAAGGGCGGCGAAGGTGCGGTGCAGTTGGCACATGAGGTCGTTCGCCTTTGTGAATGTGAAAACAACTTCACTTTCTGCTACGACGAGGAAGAGAGCATCTCTGAAAAACTGAATAAGATTGCAACAAAGATCTATCATGCGGACGGTGTGGATTTCGTAGGTGAAGCTCCGAAGCAAAAAAAACAGTTGGAAAAACTGGGATTTGGGAGCCTGCCGATCTGTGTTGCTAAGACACAGTATTCGTTTTCGGATGACCCAAACAAACTTGGGGCACCGAACGGATTTCGGATCTCGGTCCGCAGTTTAAAAGTATCTGCAGGGGCAGGTTTTATCGTAGCGCTGACTGGAGACATCATGACGATGCCTGGGCTGCCAAAAGTGCCTGCAGCGGAAAAGATCGATGTAGATGAAAACGGTGTGATCACCGGACTGTTTTAAGATGAGTTTTAAGGAATACGATATTCAAAAGTTTACGGAAGCGCTGTCCTCCAAAGATCCTGTACCCGGAGGCGGAGGTGCAAGTGCGCTTGTTGCTGCGGTAGGTATTTCTTTGGGGAATATGGTCGGCTCACTCACGATAGGGAAGAAGAAATATGCAGCCGTAGAGACTGAGATGCTGATCTGGATGAAAAAAGCCCAGGATCTTCGTTTGTCCCTTCTCGAACTGATCGATGCGGACGCGGATGCTTTTCTGCCGTTGTCTGAAGTCTATAAGATGCCAAAGGACGACCCGGAGAGGGCAGAGCGTATGGAGAAGGCTCTTGAAGGCGCTGCTGCTGTTCCTATGCAATTGCTCGAACTGTGCTGTGAGGTACTGGATCTTATGGAACGATTCGCAGAGAATGGAAGTGTTCTGGCAATCTCGGATGCTGCAACTGGTGCTGTCGTGTGTAAGGCTGCGCTTCAGGGGGCCTGGATCAACCTGAAAGTTAACACATCCGCAATGAAAGACCGTGAGAAGGCAGAACTTCTTGAAAAGGAAGCGCAGGATCGGAAAGAAATATATGAGATAAAGGCGGATGCCATTTACAAGAGCGTGATGGAGAGGATCGGATAATGGCTGTATTATTGAAAGGCGCGCCAGTCGCCACGGCGATCAATGCCAGATCGAAGGAGACAGTGTTTGAGTTGCAGCAGCATTCTATTATTCCCACGTTGGCTATCGTCCGAGTAGGAGAACGACCGGATGATCTGAGTTATGAAAGAAATGCGATGAAACGCTGTGCTTCGGTTGGAGTTAAGGTGCGGAACATCGTTTTCCCTGAGGAGGTATCTCAAGAGGAATTCTATGGCGAGATCGATCGTCTCAACCAGGATGATACGGTGCATGGAGTACTGATCTTTCGACCGCTTCCCAAACATCTGGACAACGAAAAAGCGAGGAATGCGGTCATCGCCGAGAAGGATGTCGATGGGTGTACGGATCTCTCTTTAGCAGGCGTTTTTACGGGAAGCGGTGTAGGGTTCGCACCGTGTACAGCGCAGGCGGTGATGGAAGTTCTCTCTTATTATGGAATCTCGGTGGAAGGAAAAGACGCTGTTGTCGTCGGGAGGTCTCTCGTGGTCGGAAGACCGGTTTCCCTTCTGCTGATGCGTGCGAATGCGACTGTCACCGTGTGTCACACGAAGACAAATGGGTTGTCTGAAAAAGCAAAAAGAGCAGATATCCTTGTTGCCTGTTCAGGGCAAATGGAAAGCATCGGAAGAGATTATATTCGGGAGGGTCAGACTGTCCTGGACGTGGGAATCAGTTGGAACGAAGAGAAACAAAAACTTTGCGGGGACGTTCTCTTTGAAGAAGCAGAACGCGTCGTGGATGCGATTACTCCGGTACCAGGGGGAATCGGCTCGGTCACAACGAGCGTCCTAGTGTCTCATGTTGTTGAATCTGCCAAAAGGCGATCCGGATTCATGTTTTAAATATAATGGATATAAAAGAAGTTAACGTTTTTTTAGATACATATTCGCAGAAGTACAAGCATACGGATATTCACCGCATGCGCAGTTTGATGCATGCTCTTGGCGATCCTCAAAAAGGAATGCATTTTGTTCATGTTGCCGGTACAAATGGGAAGGGGAGTTGCTCCGCTATGACGGAGAGCATCCTTCGCCAAGCGGGGTACAAAACAGGGTTATTTACTTCTCCTCATCTGGTGCGTTTCAATGAAAGAATCCAGGTGTCAGGAAAAGAGATCCCGGACGATAATCTGGCAGAGATCATGACAAAAGTTGTTGCAGCAAACGATTCTTTAGAGGAGAAGGTAAACTGGTTTGAGATCGTTACTGCTGCAGGACTTGTTTGGTTTAGACAGCAGGAATGCGATATCGTTGTTCTTGAAGTAGGAGTTGGCGGCGAGTATGATGGTACGAACGTCATAGACGTTCCGGATGTTGCTGTGCTCATGAACATAGGTCTGGATCACATGGAACAACTAGGGGACACAGTGGAGAAGATAGCTTCAACGAAAGCGGGGATCATAAAAGAAAACGGTGATGTCGTGATCTATTGCGGCAAAGAATCGGTAGAAAAAATCTTCGAGGCTCGCTGCTCTGAAAAAAATGCGGTTCTTCATAAAGCTGATTTTCAGAGTATCGTTCCGGTGTCGGAAGAGGTTACCTTGCAGAGATTTCATGTCGGGAATTACAACGATATTGAGCTCCCCCTCATCGGTGAGCACCAGCGAAAGAATACAGCTGTGGTGCTGTCTGTCATAGATGTCCTCAAAGAAAAAGGATTCTCAATCTGCAAAGAAGACGTGTATAAAGGTTTGCGTACTGTGGTGTGGCCGGCAAGGATGCAGATCCTGGGAAGGGATCCACTTTTCGTTCTGGATGGTGGTCACAATCCGCAATGTGTTGAGGCAGTAAGGGCAGGACTTGAAAAAGTGCGGAAACCAGGACAGAAACTGGTATTTCTCAGCGGTGTATTGAAGGGCAAAGATGCTTCTGAGATGTTCAGGATCCTCAGCGGTGTCAGCAGATCATTTGTGCTGGTTGCTCCGAATAGTTACAGGGCGCAGTCCGTAGATGATCTTTTTGAAATCATACAGCAGTACGATTGTGAAGCTACGATGTGCAGGACTCTCCCCAAGGCGATCGAAACAGCGAAAAGCATGGCTGGAAGCCAAGGGATAGTATGTTGTGTAGGGTCTTTGTATCTGGCTGGCGAAGTCCTTGTTTATTTTGACGAAGAGCGTGCTGGGAGGAAATGATCACATGAAAACACGTAGGATCGTTATGATCGGATTGCTGGTGGCGATGTATGTTGTTCTAAGCCTGTTTTTGACAGTGACTTTGTGGAATTTCAAGATCACTTTTGAAGCGCTTCCGATCCTTATTGGCGGTTTCCTATTGGGACCAGTAGACGGATTGATCATCGGCTTTTTGGGGAGTTTTCTTAATCAGATGCTGACCTATGGATTTACTCCGACGACTTTGCTGTGGGTGCTTCCACATGCGTTCAGCGGTCTTCTAGTGGGATTTTTTGCAAGAAAGATGGGTAGCCCCCTATCCACGTTGAAAACAGCAGTGATAACGGTGATCAGTGCTCTGAGCGTTACAGTCCTCAACACATTGGCGATGTATGTCGACAGCAAGATGTTCGATTATTATTCCAAAGCATTTGTGTTCGGAGCATTAGGGGTGCGTATTGTCACGGGAGTAGCGACAGCTGTAGCTTTTGCTGTGCTTTTGCCTCCGCTGCTTAAGCAGTTAAAAAAGATCGAAAAATAAAAAAGAAGTACGGCGAGATCTGATAGATTCAGAACATCGCCGTACATTTCTTTTGGAAACAGAAATCGCATTCAGCTGATCCGCGAACAGCCCCTTTGGGGATAAAAAATCGGATAAGCAAGGGTCACAAACCGACACCCTCTTGAATTGCAACTTCCTTGTTGCAGACACGATTGCGAACAGCCTCTTTGGGGATGAAAAGCAATCGGTCTTTGGGTGATACAGCTCCTCATGAGCAGTTTAGATGATTAACCTGCGTGAGGGATCTGAATGGGTTCTGTTGCTTTGCGGGGAGCGAGGTGGATCTTCTGCTCTTTCGCTCTCTGCTCAAGTACATACGCATCATCTGGGAAATCCCCTTCAAGATCATCCTCAAAAAGGAGGAATAATGAAGCGATGAAGCGATAGATTTTGTCTGACATGTTGTTTTCCTCCTGCTGTTTTTCTTTCGATGATTTAATTATAAGAAAAGTACTGTCCCGTTGTCCGGACAGTACTCGGCTTTTTGAAAAATTTTTTTGAAAAAAATGTTTTTTTGCCCCTATCAGGGCTTTGCAAGAAGAAAACATGCGCCGGAATGACTCGAAAGAGCGATGCAGGATCGAAAACCTGCCTTTTCCAACAGATCTGCCTCATGTTCCAGGGTAAGCGGGATATCGAAATGTACCACCATCTCGTCGGGGATCGCTTCGGCTTTCCTTTTTTCTGCCAATACAGATCGCAGGAGGTCCTCTTCCTCATCACAGCAGGCGAAATAGTCACAATTGAGAAGGACTCCGTTTTTATTCAGGGCGGACAGGATCTTTTGGTACAGGCTCAACTTTTTATCCGGAAGCAGGTGATGAAGTGACTCGAAGGAGACTGCAGCGTCGTATTGCTTATCTTCAAAAGAGACATCACAATAGTTCCCTTTGATCAGCCTAACTTCGGGGTGCTTGAAAGACAATTCTTTCAGCATGGAAGAACTCATATCGATCCCCGTGATGTTTGCCTGTGGAAATCGTGTGAGGATTTGGTCGATCTCCAAGCCAGTCCCGCACCCAAGGTCGAGAATATCTTTGGTGTTTGGAGGCAGATAATCAGGAAAAATGCGGTATGCCTCGTTCCAGCGCTCCATGTGGTAGGGATAATCTTCAAGACGGGAGTCAAAAAACGAAGACATCTCCTCGAGGGGAATGCCTTTTGTTTCCTTGAGCCACCATCTCAGTCCGAACAAGTGGTCTTCGACGCTGTCCCGAATTTGGATGTCCAGATGAATTCGTTCCATCATAGGCAATTCCTGAGGATCTCGATCACATCATTTTCAGACAGCGGAACAAATGAGTTGGAACAACGTCCCCTGAGATCAGCGTGTCTGGCGATCTCAGTGAAATGCCTGTCATCGATACCAAGTTGAGAGAAAGAAGTCGCAATGCCGATACCTCCGAGGAATTGCTCTAGACATTCAATTCCGTGAAAGGCAAGTCCCGATCCATCCTCGCCGGTGAGATCCCAAACTCTACGCGCAAATCTCGTGAATCTGGAAGTGACAGAAGGGTCTTTGGTCAAAATGAACCGCATCCATCGGGGCGTTAGGATCGCAAGTACCTCCCCGTGTGTGGAATCATATACGGCAGAGAACTCATGCCCAATGGCGTGACATGTTTTCCCCGGGTAGATTTTTCCATAATCAGGAATACCGCTGCATGCTATGGAGGAAGCCCACATGAGGTTTGCTCTTGCATCGTAATTGTCCGGTTCCTTTAAAGCGATCGGAAGATTGTGGATGACGGCACGCATAAGCGTTTCAGCGATCCCGTCACTGATCTCGCTCGTATCGGTCCTCGAAAAATACGCCTCCATGGCGTGACTCAAAATGTCCGCCGATCCACATGCGGTCTGATAGGGAGGGACGGAATAAGTAAGCGTCGGATCGCAGAAAGATACGACTGGGTAGGAAAAAACGGAGCTGTACTTTTCTTTAGTCTCGGGATTAGAGATGACTCCTTTGTTGTCGAACTCAGAACCGGTTGCGCTCATGGTGAGCACGGTGATGACCGGCAGGGATTTCCTTCCTGGCTTCGAATGCAGGACCATATCCCATGCGTCATCATCGTTGAAAGCAGCTGTAGCGATCGCCTTGGCACAGTCTATAACGCTGCCGCCCCCAACTGCGAGAACTGCGTCAATAAGATTGTTCTTGCAGATCGCCGCTCCCCGTTCTACAGTGCTTACCCTCGGGTTTGGTTCGACACCTGCGCATTCAAATAATGTAAAGCCATTGTCTGAAAGTTGGGAAGTGATGCGGTCATAAATACCGTTGTGTTTGATCGAACCTCCTCCGTAAACCAGGAGGATGTTCTTCCCAAATCGGGAAAGAACTTCGGGAAGTCTTTCCGTAACGCCCTTTCCGAACCTTAATTCAGTAGGTATGTAGTGAGTGAAGTTTTCCATATCAGTTCCTCTAACCTCAGAATTCTGCTTTTGGGGCACCGTCTGTAAAAATGACCGATTCTACTCCATACCCCTTTTTGGCTTGAATACGGGAGTCCTCATCTGTAACGCCACGCATAATGACGAAACTTCCCATCGTCACCGGGACCCAGTAGTATAAATTGTAGAGTTCTTTTGAAGTATCAAAGAATTGAGGACGCGTTTTCATGTTTCTCATCATCCTGTTCAGTGCTTTGTATTCCTTTTCGGAAAGATCAGAATCTTCGCGGGAAAGCATGCGAAGACCGCGGACGATATTCGAATAGTTCCTGGCATAAAACCCTATGACATCCGTATTGTGACTTTCCACAGCACAGAAATAACGATAAGGATAAAAGACTTTTGTCACGACCTCGCAGAAGTGGAGAATTGCTTTAGGATCGCTGCTGTCAGGCTCAAGATTTAGAAGGAGGGGAGCGCGATCTTCACGAGCCTCCATCGCTGCAAGTATATCCTCTAATCTTGTGATAGAGGCACTATTCTTCACGAGGAGTTCCTGAAGTTCTTCATAAGGTGTGTCGCTGATCTGAACGGAACCTGTGTCTTTCAGTTCCAGGGTTTTGTCTGAAAAGACCACAGGGATGTCATCACGGGTCAAGCGTATGTCAAGTCTGCTTCCGTACTTAAGGTCTGTTGCGTGCATCACGGCATCCAGTGAACCTTTTGGCAGATCTTTTTTATCGAACCAGAGCCCGCCGTCCGCATAACTTCGGTGTGTATAGCGGCGTTTCACTTTTGGGAACAGACCTTCGCCCATCGTGAGAACGACATAGATGGCGAGAAAGATCATAGCGCCTCGGATGATCGTTTGACTTACCTGATCAAATGACATTTTTCTTCCCCTTTGGAATTAATATGTATATTGTACAACGATGCAGCAATTAGTACAAAAAGGACGTCAAAAGTCTGTCGTTTTGCATCCTTTTCCTGAGTAGGGCTTTTAGTATAATGTTAACAAGAGTTTTTAAAAAGGCAGTGGAGGTGAGAAAACGTGTACAAAAGCAAAAAGGGGAATTCTCCTTTTCGACCGTTACTATTGATCCCGCTCCAGCTCGTTTTAGATCTGGTGTTGTTCTTTTTCGGTGCTTATCTGGATACACGAATTGTGAACCCAAATGCTGTAGGGCATCCCGCTCCTGCGTTCACACTGATCTTTTCACTTTTAGCTATAGTCGCTACGGTCGTCGTGATCATTTTTGCGATGGTCCGCTCGATCGTGCTGTATAAGAAGAAACGCCGCGGCATGTAAGTCAGAGATATTGTAGTTACAGTTCAAAA
>JAFUBI010000209.1 GCA_017460285.1 Oscillospiraceae bacterium
CAAGCAGAAGCAAAAGATTTCTTTTCCCGACCTGAAAACTCCGTTTCTTTTCCATATCCCTCCAAGGCAGACGTACTGCGTTCATGTGCTGTTCCTGCCCATCGTTTCTGCCATCTATTCTAACAAACCTCACGCTGCTGTGAAATGCGAATTTTCTCTTTTCTCTGTCTCCTGAAACTCCTGAAACTCATGATGGCAATTATGATTCTCTCGAAGGGTTTTCGTTGTTTTTTCCCGTATCTCCATGGTATGATAGGCAAAGGAAAACTGTCTGTATGGTATCGCCTTTTGTTATGATCTATTGCCTGTTGAACCGCCAACCGAACCTTCTAATCAACTGAGGATAGATTCAGTAGCGAAAGGCTCTTTTTGCAAAATAGAAACAATACGATCTGCTGTATCTGCCATCCTCCGTACAAGAGACAGATACGGATCCAACAGCAGATGTGTTGAGAACTGAGGCACATTTTGAACAAGACTTACAGGATCACTGTTGCCGGTACAGGCTACGTCGGGATGTCTCTCGCTGTGCTCCTGGCACAGCACAACACCGTTGTAGCTGTCGACATAGATGAGCAGAAAGTGGAAAAAGTCAATCAAAGAGAATGTCCGTTCCGCGATCGGGAGATCGAGGAATTTCTCGCGACCCGCACATTGGATCTCACCGCCACCACCGACGCCTATTCCGCCTATTCCAGAGCGGACATCGTGGTGGTAGCCACCCCCACGAACTACGACCCGGAGCGTCATTCCTTTGACTGCTCCGCTGTGGAAACAGTGTTGGCGAAGGTGGATCTCGTGAACCCGCAGGCACTGGTCGTCATCAAGAGCACGATCCCCTTCGGATTTACCGAAGCCATGTCGGAAAAGTACAGGAACCACATCCTGTTCAGTCCGGAATTTCTGCGCGAGTCCCGGTCCCTTTACGACAACCTCTACCCCAGCCGCATCGTCGTGGGCTGCCGGGAGGAAGAGAGAGACCTCGCTCAACTCTTCGCCTCCATGCTGCAGGAAGGGGCAGCCAAGAAGGATGTTCCCGTCCTCTTTATGAACACCAAAGAGGCGGAATCGGTAAAACTGTTCGGCAACACCTACCTTGCTCTGCGTGTCTCCTTCTTCAACGAACTGGATACCTACGCAGAGGAGAAAGGGCTGAACACCGCCTCCATCATCCAGGGGATCTCTCTGGATCCCAGGATCGGCAATTACTACAACAATCCCTCCTTCGGGTATGGCGGTTATTGTCTCCCCAAAGATACGAAACAGCTTCTGGAGGAGTTCCGGGATATCCCTCAGGATCTCATCTCCGCTGTCGTGGCGAGCAACCACACGAGAAAAAAGCACATTGCGGACCGGGTCCTGGACCTGGCAAGGAAAAACAGCAAGGACTCCCCTGTTACCGTCGGTGTATACCGTCTCATCATGAAAGCAAACAGCGACAACTTCCGAAGCAGCGCCGTGCAGGATGTCATCTGTCACCTGAAGGATGCCGGAGCGAAGATCCTGATCCACGAGCCGACACTGGAGGATGGTTCCCTGTTTGAGGGCTGCGAAGTCGTCAACGACTTTGACCGATTCCAAAAGACCTGCGATGCCGTCATCGCAAACCGGATCGATCCCACGCTGGCTTCCATCCGGGACAAGGTCTACACGAGAGATATCTACCAAAGAGATTAAAAGATCAGGGAGGTGTACACAGATCTGGTTACGCCTCCCTGATGTATAAATGTGTCCTTATTTCTTCACCTGCAGGTCGTGGAGCCGGATCGGTCCCCAGTACTGGTGGTGCCAATCCAGATAATTCTCCTCGCTCAGCTCGTTGTTGATCTGGAACAGGATGCCGGGATAGACCCCATCGAGGATGTCCTCCGTCCCGTTCTCATCGAAGCAGTACGCCACCAGATCCGCCCGGTATTGTCCCGAAGTGAGGTGGGTGGGATCGATGGTGATCTCCACAGTGGAGGTCCCCTCCGGGAAATCCGCGAAGGAGCCCGCCAGCATCGTCCCGATCTTGCTGTCGTCCTGTGCCCAGACCTCGAAACGGAATCCCACTCTCTCGAAGGACTTGAACGCTTTGACTCTGAGCCGCAGTTTCTGTTTCTGATCCGAGGAGAAGAGGGGTCCGCTCCCCTCACAATACTCCAGTTCCTCCATCTCGAACCTCCGGTTCGCGCGAAGGGATTCGTCATAGGGACGATAGTCGCTGCTGTAGGTATACTTGACCGGCAGTTCCTCATCCAGACCGAGATAGATGGAGATCGCCTCATCCACATCCCCGTCGTAGAGGATGTGTCCTTCTTCCAGCACGATGCAACGATCGCAGATGGAACGGATAGTGTTCATGTTGTGGCTGACGTAGAGGATGGTCCTCCCCTCGTTCACAGAAAGGGATTTCATCCGGTCCAGGCACTTCTTCTGAAACTCCATGTCTCCCACCGCCAGGACCTCGTCCATGATGAGGATCTCGTTGTCCAGATGGGCAGCCACGGCGAATCCCAGTTTCACATACATCCCGCTGGAGTATCTCTTTACCGGTGTGTCGATGAACTCACCGATCTCAGAGAACTCGATGATGTCGTCGATCTTTCCGTCGATCTCCTCACGGGACATCCCAAGGATGGCTCCGTTAAGATAGATGTTCTCCCTTCCGGTGAGTTCCGGATCGAATCCGGTCCCCACCTCCAGAAGAGACGCCACTCTCCCGTACAGGTCGATGGTGCCATCTGTGGGCGTGGTGATCCTGCCGAGGATCTTTAGCAGAGTGCTCTTGCCGGCGCCGTTGTGCCCGATGATCCCCAGTTTCTCGCCCCGCCGCACGGCGAGATCGATATCTTTGAGGGCATAGAAATAGGGATTGTCCGTGTGAAGTTCCTCCGGCGCTATCCTGCCGGTCTTGCCAGCCCACCAAAGTTTCAGGGACTCCTGAAACGTGGTACTGCTGATCTTGCCGTACCGGTACTTCTTGCTCACATTTTGAATTGAAACGATAGGCTGTTCCATACTTCTCACACCGTATCCACAAAACTTTTCTCGACCCGGTTGAAGACCACGAGTCCTGTCCCGAAAGCCAGCACCGTAACGACCACGCTGTACAGGAGGTTCCAGGGAAGCACGTCCCCCATCCCGAAGATGGCGAGGCGGTACAGTTCCATGAGCCCTGTCAGAGGATTGATCAGGGCGAACCGGTACATCACCGTCTCTCTCAGTTCGGAGAGAGGATACACCACCGGCGTGACATACATCCAGATCCCCATCGCAAATCCCACCAGCATATTGAGATCCCGGTATTTGATGGTCATGCTGGAGATGATCATTCCTAGTCCGCACCCCAACATGGAGAAGAGGACGAGGATCACCGGCACCACCAGAACTGCCCACCATCTGGGCTGGATCTCACCCTGAAACAGAAAATAACAGTAGAAGGGCATGCTGACCACCGTCCGGATCAGCCACCGATAGAAGATCAGGAGAGTCCTGGACATTGGCATGACCAGTCTCGGAAAATACACTTTACTGAAAAGATAGGTGTTGGCAATAAGCGTATAGGCGTTGTCTCCCAAAGAGGAAGAGAATAGCGACCAAAGGTTGTCCGAGAAAAGGTAGAACAGGATCTGAGGGATACCGTTCGTCCCGATCTTCGCGATCGTACCGAAGACGAACATGTGCATGAGACTGGACATCAAAGGGCTGATGAACGCCCAAAGAGGACCGAGGATCGTCTGGCGGTATCTCTGGTCGAATTCCTTCTTCGCGAAGATACGGACCAGATCCTTGTACCGGAAGAACTCCCCGATCTCAAGATCAAAGAGTTTCGGTTTGGATGTGATCCGGATATGGTATTGTTCCCTCTTCGTGTTTTCCATACAGTCTCTCTTTTTCGCTGATCCGTTATCTTTAAACAAATACATTATATCCATACGAAGGCACGAGGACAAACATATTGACCACGAGAGGGTCATGGCTCTGCCTTGCACGTCAACTTTCTCTAAAGGACTGGATCCCAACCCTTTTGGAAATGCTGTGATGCGTACGCCAGTCATCTTCCCAAACAGCCTGTATCTGTCTTTTGCCCTCACCTTTGAACATACATAAGCATTACCCACTGAAGTGATTTGCGGCATTTTACTTAAGTGATTTGCGACATTTTACTTAAGTGATTTGCGGTATTTCACTGGAGTGATTTGCGGTATTTCACCGGAGTGATTTGCGGTATTCCACTGGAGTGATTTGCGGTATTTCACCGGAGTGATTTGCGGTATTTCATCGG
>JAFUBI010000014.1 GCA_017460285.1 Oscillospiraceae bacterium
CATGGGATCCAACTAGAAACCAAAACTCATACTGCTTCATATGTCTCTCTCCTTCAATTTTTATTCACTAAGTAAATATTATTACTTTTATAGACCAAATTCATAAACAGTTTCGCTTGTGACCTCTTGTCCGGCGCGAAGAACCACATCATTGCCAAATTCAGGCGTGTTCATCGCATTGGGGAAATTCTGCGTTTCAAGGCAGAACGCCCCATAGGGCACATACTCGCTGCCTGCTTTTCCATTTTTAAAGATCGGGAACATTCCAAGCATATTGCCTGTGAAGAGCTGCATCGCAGGGAGAGTCGTATACGTCTTCATAACAATGCCGGTCCTTTCAGACTTTGCAGTAGCGATCTGGCGAAGTGATCCGTCCCAACCATCGACTGCATAACACACGTCATAGCCATGAGCTCCAGCCATCATAGGATCTGTCTTGTCATGAATGTCTTTACCGTACAATTTTCCTTCCGTAAAATCAAAAGGTGTCCCTTTAACAGCTCTGAGTTCTCCTGTAGGAATAAGCTTATCATCACATGGGCAGTAGCAACTGCAATTCAGTTTCAACTCCTGCTCCAAAATATCTCCGTTTCCCTGCCCGTTAAGGTTAAAGAAACTGTGATTTGAGATATTCACAACTGTATCTTTATCTGTCGTACATGTGTACTTCAGGTCGATGCGGCCGCCCCGGAATGACACTCTTTCAGAGAGTGTCAGATTTCCGGGATAGCCTTCTTCATCATCAGGGGAATGGTACGTCAGTACCAGTGTATCACCATCTAGTTCTGTATCAAATATCTTGTTGTGAAAACCACTGAAACCGCCATGAAGGCTGTTAAAACCTCTCTCATTTAGAGATACATGATATTCTTTACCGTCGATAGTGAAAGTTCCATTTGCGATACGGTTAGCATATCTACCCAATATCGCGCCGAAGAAAGAATGGGTCGCTGCATATTCTTCAGGTGTATCGTACCCGAGAGCAACGTCTACGAGTTCTCCGTTCCTGTCGGGAATGCAGATCTGGTGCAAAATGCAACCCAGATTTAAGACAGCTATATAACCGCCTGTACTCTCATCTTCAAGAACATAACGCTCATATCGTCTTCCATCAGATGCCGTTCCCAACAATTCTTTCCGGATACTCATGTGTGATCCCATCCTTCTTCAGATCGTTAAATTTCAGTTCGTGTGTACACGGATACCAGACTGAGCACGAGCGATCTGCTGCTCGTCGAATTCATCTCTGGCAAACTCGTCTACAAATTCACCTTCATACATGACCATGATGCGGTCGCAGACACCCATCAATTCAGGCATCTCAGAAGATACCATAATAATGCTCATGCCATCCGCTGCAATGTCATTCAGGATGTTCTAGATGTCAGCTTTAGCATTGACGTCAATGCCTCGTGTCGGCTCGTCCATGATCAAAACATGGGGGTTGCGCGCCATCCACTTTGCAATGATCAACTTCTGTTGGTTACCACCGGAGAAATGCATCGCAAGACGATCCGGCAGTTGCGGTTTGACCATAAGCATATTGAAATACTTATCAACGAATTCCTTTTCTTTCTTATGGTCGAGGACCCATTTGACTTTATCTCTTGTCAACTGGTCATAGTTCGGGATACAGAGGTTTGTGCTTGCTTTCTGAGCAAGGCTCAAGCCTTCGTTCTTACGGTCTTCCGGAAGAAGAACCATTCCGTGCTTGATCAGTTCGTATGGTGTGATCTTGTGTACCTGTTCGCCATCGACAAAGATCTCTCCTGTATCATGTGGCAAAGCACCGATGAAAGATTTCATTGTCTCTGTACGTCCGGCACCGACCAGACCGCATATGCCGAGGATCTCGCCTTTATGCAATTTGAGGTTGACATCCTTAAATACGCCAGAAAGATTGAAGTCCTTTGCTTCGAAGACGACTTCTTTAGAAGGAGCTGCTTTTCTCTCAGGATAATAAGCGTCCAGTTTACGCCCGACCATCATGGCAACCAGGTCATCCTTTGTGACGTCCGGGCTATTGTTGATAGTACCAGTCACTTTTCCGTCGCGAAGACCGGTAATACGGTCTGCAAGCATTAAGACCTCATCTAGACGGTGGGTGATATAAATGATTCCTGTACCTTCCTTCTTGAGTCTTGCGATGATCTCAAACAGAAGATCTGTTTCTTTCTGAGTAAGAACAGCGGTAGGCTCGTCGAAGACGATAACTTTGGATTTGTTTGAAACAGCTTTTGAGATCTCAACCATCTGTTGCTGAGAAATCGTCAACTGATAAACTCTAACTTTGGATGAAAGGTGTTCCTGACCAAGAGATTGAAGGATCTCGTCCGCATCTCTAAACATGGATTCACGGTCGATCCTCTTTAATCTTTTACCTTTAGTATATTCACGTCCGAGATAAATATTCTCAGCGATGGTAAATCCAGGGACAAGGTTGAACTCCTGATAAATAATACCAATACCGTGGTCCTTAGACACTTTTGCTGTATCGATCTTTAAAGGCTCTCCGTCGATAAGGATCTCGCCCTGATCCGGCATATGAATGCCTCCAAGGCACTTGATAAGGGTACTTTTACCTGCACCGTTCTCACCGATAAGGCAGTGGATCTCCCCCGCTTTTAGATTGAATGAAACATCATCCAGGGCGCGAACACCGGGGAAGTCTTTACCGATTCCCTTCATTTCGAGGACATATTCGCTCATAGTTTAAGCCTCCTGTATAATTTGTTTCATTCGCGATTATTTATTTGTCAGTGTGCTAGCTTTTCTTGCGATGACGTCAATTGCGCAAACAGCGATCAAAACGACACCGATAACAGCTGTCTGCCAGTACATATTAACTTCGTACTGAGTAAGTCCGTTCTTAATAAGCTGCATGAGGATAGCACCGACCATGGAACCGACAACGTCACCGCCGCCGCCCATCATGGATGTACCGCCAACGACCGTAGCACAAATAGCGTCCATACCAAGAGTACCACCTGAGCTCGGGCTTCCACTGTTAAGACGGCCAGCAAGCAGATATCCGGAAATACCAGCGAAGAGACCTCCGATCGTGGTTGTGAGGACTTTCATGAACTTGACGTTCAATCCGGAAAGAGCAGCGGCTACCGGGTTACCACCAACGGCCTGCATGCGGCTTCCGAGAACGGTCTCACGAAGTATGAACTGACCAATAGCCACGAACAACGGGATCATATAGATAAGGTTCGGGATGCCAAAGGTGGATTTCTGTCCGATCTTGTACATCAGGGACTGGTCACTTACTAGCACCGGGAAACCTTTTGTGATGACAAGAGCAAGACCTCCGCAAACGTTGGAAATACCCATCGAAACGATGAACGGAGGAAGTTCGAAGTGTGTTGCAAGAACACCGTTTGCAATACCGGCTGCAACACCGATCAAAGCACCGGTGAGGATGGAAAGAATGTCACTGTGCGTAGCGTTGTATACGATACAGGTCAATACGCAGGAAAGTGACATGATGTTGGCGACCGAAAGGTCGATACCACCACCGGAAATAATGAATGTCATACCGGTGGCAAGAATGATATTAATGGTAGCCTGTTTGAAAATGTTGAACAGGTTTTCTGATTTCGTAAATGTTGTTGTAGTAAGCGCCATAATAACAGCGAGAACAAGGATCAATACAGCCAAGCTCAATGCTCTGCGCTCGAGAATCCAGGCAAGAAGATTACCTTTTTTCCCCTTCATATTGCGATTCCTCCCCATGATAATGATAGTCTTTTAATGGTTGGATATCCCGGAGCGACTCCGGGATATCCATAATAGAACATAATTCCGTTTAAACTGTCAGCAGTTTATTAGTCGACGTGTTTGACGTCCGGATATTTCTCTTCGACGTTGCTTGCGTCGCAGACGAAAGCAGATGTCTCAACGAAGTCGGATTCAGGCATTTTGCCCTCGAGAGCATCGACGACGATACCAAGTCCGACATAGCCCCACTGATACTGACCCTGTACGCAGGAGCAGTCGCAGATGCCGTCTTTGATGGAAAGGATGATAGGATCCAGGTCATCAGCGAGAACGGCGTGCTTGTCAGCCTTTGTCCAGCCTTTCTCTCTGAAGACGTTAGCAACCTGCTCACCAGCAGCATATGTCATAACGCAGCAATCTGCATCTGCATAGTGGGTCCAAGCGTCTTCGCACATTGTCAAGAGGTCGATCTGACCAGTGAATGTGGAATAAATGAGTTCGATCTTATTGCCTGCAGCAGCGATAGCATCCTGAATGCCCTTTGTACGCTGAGCCTGCCCGAGTGTCTCCGGGAATGCGTTAAAGACGATGAGCTTACCAGTGTTGCCCATGACGTCTACGCAAGTCTCACCCTGGAGAACGCCGTAGTTGTAGTTGTCGGTTCCGACGAAGCAAATACGCTTGCTGTCCGGAGCGTCGGTATCCATGGTGACGACTACGATGCCTTTGTCGACTGCTTCATCGATCTTGTTGTTCAATGTAGCTGGGTCGGAAACAGCAATGATGATGCCGTCATAGCCCTGAGATACGATGTCCTCAAACAACTGAACCTGTGCAGATGTACCGGATTCTGCAGGACCGGTTGCATAGGTGGTGATGTTGTAATTGCCGGTTGCATTCAACTCTTCAGCCTTTGCAGCAGCACCGTCACCAACGGAGGTCCAGAACGCGGAGTTTGCTGTGTAGAGAACAGCGACTTTGTACTTCTTTGCGTCCTTGTTTGCACTGCCGCCGCCACCACAAGAAACGAGAGCGAGAGAGAGCACAAGAACAAGTACCAATGCCATTAAACGTTTCATTTTTTTACTCCTCTTTGAAATGATTTTTATTTAACCAGAGATCTCCTTGATCCCTGAAGTTAACAATAATAGGTGCCAAGATAGTAATCTACTAAGAATTTCATGACCGGTGTCTCAAAGGAATCATCTTCCTGATGACACACGTCCGTGTAGTGCATCGGTCCGCGGCATTCATTGTAGGGTTTCCATTCCGGCTGCGGTTCTCCATCTGCATCACAGCAATTGGGATCACCGTTCTTTACGAAACTGGCGACATAATTCGCCATCTGTCTAGCCAAGTCATAACTCTTTCCCTTGAACGGTCTCCAACATGCTGCGAGCGACTCGAAGTGGAACCAGAGATCGCTAGAGTGGAACGTACCTGGATGATCCGGACCGGGGATCTCAGCATCGAACAGGGCTCCGTAGTTTTTCATCTCCGGATACTCTTTCATCGTTCCCTCAAAGTACAACCGCATTCCCAATTCCATGGGACTGAATGTTGCATTTCTGAGCGTCTCTTCCAAAGTATCTGCCTTGACAGTGGCTAAGAATTCATCAGTTCTGTCGCCAAACATTTTCTTCGCCAACGTCTCCAGTTCCTCAAAGGAATCCACACGAGGTCTTGCGCTTGTTTCATCCGCTGTATTGCTGAACATCAACGGTACCATATTGCGCTTGTTTGTGATGATAAGATCCGAGAAACTGCCGGTGCAGAAATTGCCATCCGCTACAGGAAGCCACATCTTCATTCCAGGAACAAGCCCTTTTTCGAGACCCATATACTTTACGAATCTCTTGAGGATCTCTTCCCAACTCATCGCTCTCGCTTCAGCAAGATCTTTGATACCAGCTTCCCTGAAGAAATCGACGCCGTCCGCTTCCGCTTCCGCCAACGTCCTGCAGGAACCGTGATTGTTTGGTCCTTCATAACCGCCGTAACGGATCGCGCTCATGACGATCGCTCTTTGGAACAGATCCTTATTGAGTGGAGAGACCACCTGCATCTGTACGCTTCTACCACCGCCAGACTGACCGCCTATCGTGATATTCTTAGGATCTCCCCCGAACGCGGCGATATTTCTCTTGACCCACATAGTCGCAAATCTTTGATCAAGCAATCCAAAATTCGTAGGGAATTCCGGATTCTCAGCTGTGATCTCTGGATGTGCCAACAACCCGAAAACGTTCAGCCTGTAGTTGACAGTGACAACAACGATGCCTCTACGAGCAAGGCGCTCACCGTTAAACTCCATCTCTCTGGGGTTGCCTTCCATCATGCCGCCGCCAAAGTACCACACATAGACCGGAAGTCGATCTTCTGTCGTTTTGGCAGGAGTCCAGATATTCAGTGTAAGGCTGTCTTCACTCATCTCAAGAGTTGGATCAACATTCCACTCTTTTTTGTAAATATTATCGACGAGCCACGGAGCCCTCTGTACACTGATGGGACCAAATCTGCTGCAATCTAAAACTCCCTCCCAATCCTCAGCAGGCATCGGCGCATGCCAGCGCAGATCACCAACCGGAGGAGCGGCGAAGGGAATTCCTTTATAGGAAATGACTCTGGCATCCGCACACTCGATCCCGCGAAGCCAGCCATTTTCAACACGTGTTTCCTTGATCATAATCCAGAGCCTCTCAGTAACTTGTACTGTATCTCGACCAGATTGCGTACAATTTCGAACATCTGTCTGCTATGAATTTATCACCAGTTGTCTATTGTTGTCAATTATTTCTACTTTTTTTGGCATATTGACGCATGAAGTTGTCTATTTTCCGTTATTATCACAAATTTTTGTATCCATTTTGCTACAAATTCACGTTTTCTTCGGCAATTTGAACAAGAACGACATGAATTGTTTAGCAAGGTTAACAATGTAAACACTTTACTTTCGAACTCATATTTACAACTTTTTGTACGAGTTGTACAAATTTACTGTTGTAAAAAGTTAATGTCCTTGACTATACTGTATGTAGACAATGAAAGAAGGACGTTAGTATGGCATACTCGAAGTCGGTTGCAATCGCATCTGAATTACGCGCACAAATATTAAATAATGAATATAAGAAAGGTGATAAACTTCCTACTGAAAGTGAATTGAGCACCCGCTTTGGTGTAAGCAGGCAGACGATACGTAAAGCTCTTGCGGATCTTTCTTCTGAAAACCTGATCACCAGCGTTCAAGGAAGCGGATCTTATGTCGCATTTGAAGCTCCTGTTCGGAGCAAAACGATGCATATCACCATCATCACTTCCTACATAAGTGAATATATCTTCCCTGCAATTCTCAGAGGGATCGACAATACCGTCAGTGGTGCGGGATATACCGTAAATGTACGGGCGACGAATAACAGCATCGCCACCGAGCGCAAGATCCTTGAAGATATTTTGGAGCACCCTGTGGATGGTATCGCTGTTGAGGGAACAAAGACAACGATGCCGAACCCCAACATTGCTCTTTACGCAAAGATCGCAGATCTCGGGATCCCGATCGTTATGTTCAACAACTACTACCCCGGTCTTGAGAACCCAGGATATCCACATGTCATCACTCGGCATGATATGATAGGCTCTTCACAATCCGGTATTCCACTCAGTAATATCAAGCACGTTGTTCTTGATGACTATGCCGGAGCTTATGCCTTAACAGAGAAACTGATCAAGGAGGGACACACCAAGATCGGTGGCATCTTCAAATCCGACGACATGCAAGGCTTTGTGCGCTATTCCGGCTATCTTGATTGCATGCTCTATCATAAGGCTGAATTCGAAGATGACAATGTCATTTGGTATACCACAGAATCCGGTCCGCGCATGATCGATTTTTGGGAAGAAGGATTGGCAGTAAATTACAGCCCATATACCGCTCTTCTAAAGGAATGCACTGCTTTGATCTGCTACAATGATACGGTGGCTCAACTTGTTCTCAGCACCCTGAACCGTGGGTTACTACAAGCAAACATTAATGCTCTGTACAGTTTCGACCGGCACATCGACCTTCACAGCACGACAGGAATAGAAACGTACTCTCTTGGTTATCCCAAAGACAATATAGGCGAACTTATAGGTCACAAACTGCTCGACATGATGAACGGAAAAGATGTTCAATCAGAAATGCTGGCGTGGACGAAATAAAAACAAACTCAGAATTCTAGCGGGGTCAAAGACCTCGCTATTTTTTCTTTTGAATAGACAGATCCCGCAGCTGTGCACTCAGCTGCGGGATCTGTCTAATGAGGAATAAGGAGGTGTTTATGAAAAAACATGTGATTATCTATTTAGGATCGTGTGTCTTATCGTATTCCGATTTTACACGATAAAGCAGACTTCCTCCGATCAGTAGGATCGCTGCATAGCCCCAATACATGGTCTTGTATCCCCAACGATCTGCCACTACGCCTCCAAGCATCGGTGCAAAAGAATTACCGATATCCTGACCGATATAACACGTGCTGCTGACGATTCCTGCTTTCTCTTTGCCCATCTTCTTCAGGCAAGTAGCCTGAACGCCGGGTGAGCCAGAGGACTGACCGAGTCCTTTTATCATTCCGGCCAAGATCATGACTGCCATCGATTGCGCGGATCCAGTGAGGAAAGCCGCGAACGCCGTGCAGAACAAAGCGGGATATATAATCCGATTCAGACCATAACGGTCTAACAGTTTTCCAGAGATAGGTCGTGCCAAGAACATGACGATGGAATAAGCGGTGAAAAACAGAGAAAATCCGGAAATACCTCTTTCCTTTCCCAAAAGGGTGATGAACACATTGTCCAACCCGTTACAACTGCTGAACAACCCCATCAACATCCCATAAGGAAGAACATAAAACGAGATGATGCTTCCTAGCGAGAACTTTTTATCCGAAACAACTCTAGGTGTCTCAACGTATGGGACAAACTTCAGTATGACAAGGGACAAAACGCACATCACTGCGCAGAACGCAAAACAAGCATAATATCCAAAATGGTCAATAAAGAACAATCCAACTGAAGGACCTATGGACTGAGAGATCACATTTGATAATGCCATCCATCCCAGTCCCTCGCCCAGCCTGGACGCCGGCAGCAAAGAGGTGCTAAATGCCATGGATGCAACACCGCCGAAAGCAAAACTGATCCCCTGAAGCACTCTGCAAGCAGCCAAGGTGGGGATAGTTCGAGAGAACATGTGAAGTATGGCAAGTACAACATTAGCGGCTGTCGTGATCATGATCAGTTTTTTCCGATTCATACGGTCGACCACATAACCAGCTACCGGTCGGAAGAACATCGCAACCATCGACATTATGGAGGCTACGACCGAAGCAGTTTTCAAATCTGCCCCCAACTCAATACTATAGGAACTCATCATAGGGACCACAGCCCATGTCGTGCTTCCAGTCACAACTGCATTCAGAAAAATCATCAGGAACGGAACGGTCCAAACCTTCTCCTGTTCCTCCGTTCCCAATACGGTCGTGTTCTCTGCCATAAAATGTCCTCCGCATGTCTACTGTAAACATGGTAAAGGATGTTGAATGTTTTTTCAAGAGGTAATGCGTACATTTTTTATACAACTTCTTTGGTCATTTTGTCGAAAAAACACTGATTTGTATTGTATATATCCCTATATTTTTGAAGGAAGTTGTCTGTTTTATTGATTTTTAGTACTTAAAAGCGGTATGATTTAGACAACTTAAATAATGGTATAGGAGGCTTTATCCATGTTACGAGAGACAACCACCGAATCCGGACGGGTACGCGGTGTAGCGGGCAATAATGCCAGAATCACCGTATATAAAGGCATACCTTTTGCAGCTGATACTTCCGGCGAAAACCGCTGGTGCGCTCCTCAACCTGTGAAACCGTGGGAAGGTGTGAGAGATTGTTTTGTCTTCCCGCCCATCACAATGCA
>JAFUBI010000210.1 GCA_017460285.1 Oscillospiraceae bacterium
CCTCCTGCGTCCGATCATCCGACTTCCTGTTCCAAGGCATCCGGAAAGAACGTGTGTTTTCTTTTGGCTGTTTCTCTTTGTTTCTCTTTTCCCTGTGAGGCTGTTCTTTCTGTGTCTTATCTACCGGCGCTGCTGCCTGAAGCAGTTTCACCGTAAATTTCGTGTAACTCTCCCCATCACTTTCCACCGTGACATCGCCGCCCATTCCAGTAGTCAGCATCTTCACGATATATAAGCCAAGTCCGGTGCCATTCCGATCCAATCCTCTGGATTTATCGGTCTTGTAAAATCTTTCAAAGATAAAGGGCTGTTCTTCAGGAGCAATACCGTTCCCGCTGTTCTGGACAGAGATCAGAGCGTACTTCCCGTCCTTCTGCGCAGTGACCAGCAGTTCACCACCAACAGGGGTATATTTGACCGCATTGTCTATCAGGTTATACACCACCTGGTGCAACATATCTTTATCTGCGCTTACATAGAGTTCTTCGGTCTCAAAATCCGGGACATAGAGCTTCTTTTCCTCTATCCGCCCCTCCAGATTGAACATGATATTGAGAATCAACTCCCAGGCATCTACGGACACTAGGTTCAGGTCCTGTTTCTGCTCTTCGACACGCATGGCTGAAATAAGGGAAGATGTCAGTCGGGAAAGTCTTTTCACTTCCCCGGATACGATCTCAAGATAACGGTTCTCCTCCTCTTTGGGTATGGTCCCATCCAGGATCCCATCGATATATCCGCCAATGGTTGTCATGGGTGTGCGCAGATCATGCGAAACATTCGCTACGAAGGACCTTCGGTTTTGCTCAAATTCATCCAAAGATTCCGCCATCTTGTTGAAAGACGCGGCAAGTACAGCAATCTCATCATTTCCTGTCACATTGATCCGCGCTGAAAAGTCCCCTCTGCCGAAGCTCTCAGCCGCCTTGCTCATCTCCTGGAGCGGCGCAGTAAGGCGAAGCGTCGTGGTGTAGATCACCACGAAAGCCCCCAACATCATGACTCCTGCGGAAAAGAGATAACTGAAAAGTGTCTCATACAGATAGGCAAACAGTGGTCCGACCGGTGTGGTCGCGAATAAATAACCCACGATCGTGCCGCCGCTTCTCATCGCAGCGCCATAAACATAATCACCTCTGTTGCGGAACAATCCGGAAAAATAACCTGCCGAGAAATAAGAGCCGTCCTTCCGGATCTGATCCACCGCATGTTCCGGTGCTTTTGTCCCGTGATGGCACTCATCCTCGGTGCACATCTGGACAGTGCCTGCAACATCTGTTATGTAGATCGAGATATCTGACGTGTCTCCCAGATGCCCTCCTAAAGAGGATAAACTGTCCTCCTGGAAGCCCCTGGGCGTCCACGCCTTCTCCATAATGGATACAGCATTGTCAACAATCCCCGCTAATAACTGCTGTCGCTGGGAAGTATAGTTGACGCCGGTAAAAGTAAGCAAAGCAAGACCGAGCAACGCTGTACAAGTCAGCAGCGTCACCATGAAGATAAAAAAGTACTGTTTAAACAGACCGTCCCGCAAGAATCACTTCACCTCAAATTTGTAACCAACGCCCCAAACTGTCTTGAGGCTCCATTGATCCGAAACACCTTCCAGTTTTTCACGCAAGCGTTTCACATGGACATCTATCGTACGGCTGTCGCCGAAGTACTCAAAACCCCACACCTCGTCCAACAGTTGATCTCTGGTATATACGTGATTCGGGTTCTTGGCTAGGTGGTAGAGAAGTTCCAATTCTTTAGGAGGCGTATCGATGACTTTTCCGTCCACGCGAAGTTCATAGCGATCGATGTTGACAACCAGATTGTCGTATACGACTTCGCCTTCGTTTTCCTCTGTAGCAGTTCGACGAAGGACTGCCTTGACTCTGGCGACAACCTCTTTTGTATCAAACGGTTTTACGATATAGTCATCCGCTCCAAGATCGAGACCCATGACCTTATCGAAAGTCTCGCCCTTCGCTGTAAGCATGATGATAGGTACCTGGCTGAACTCACGAACCTGTCGGCACACTTCCCATCCATCTATGACCGGCATCATGATGTCGAGCAAAACAAGGTCAGGGCGATTCTGGCGGATCATAGCGATCGCATCCGAACCGTTATTCGCTATGGTAACTGCAAACCCTTCCTTCTCCAGGTAGAGACGAATGAGTTCACAGATGTTTTTCTCGTCATCAACAACCATGATATTGGGTTTTGACATTTAAGTAATCTCCCTAATGTTTTTTGTCATTGTAGCATATATTCGTGAACAATCTGCAAACAGTATAGCCCGTTCAAAGCCCATGGCTCATCGATTGATTCCGGATGTTTCAAAATCCACTTCCACGCCTTGTGCATCTTCGATCCAAACTCGTAACCCATCGTATCGGATCTCGTATCGAGAGCGAATTGGCTCCTTTTGATAAGGGGTATAAACTGAGTCGAAATACAGATGTCTTCCCTTTTTTACGATCTCGTAAGAATCGAACCGGGCATAGTAATATGCATAAGCGTCTTTGCCTTTGGAATCGATCGATATTGCCAGAGTAGCCGGACCTGAAAGTCCTCTGTCGCCCAAATATACGATCTCTTCATCCCCATCTCCATCGAGGTCGATGTGTTCCGCCCCATAACAGTCAAGCAAGATATCCATTCCACGAGGTACCTGGAAACTCATTCCGCTTTTAAAGTATCCGCCAGACGTATTCCTTTTGAATATATCAGTTCTTCGTTCTTGCTCTGAAACTCAAGGAACTCTTCGCCTTTATCCCCAAGCAGTGCGACCGTTGACCTGTCTTCCTTGAAGTAGAAGGTGCCTTCGGACACAAAATTGACCGAAGGAATATATAGCATATACGTCCTTTCTTCCGCCCGAAGTATTAGTTTAGGAGCAATCGGTTCTTCCGTTGTCCTCAAAAACATCGATTGCTCTTCACGAAATTGATCGATCTTACCAAGATGCCACATTGTATCGATCTCGTTTTCCCTTTTCCATGCAAGGAAATTGTCCGGATTGTAAGAGCCCCCATACCTGAGGTAGAAATCACCCATATCCGAGTGGACTACATATCCTGCTTTGAGCAACTCACTTTTGGGATCCAAAAAACGCTCCTGATCTATATAATCGTCTCTTATTAACGAAGCAACATCATCCCTGCTCAGTCCAGTCTCTTCCAGGGGTCCCAAAAAGGTCCAATTTCCTAATGTAAAGTCGAAATAATACAATTTTCCATCAAAGATACCGTAGCAGTACTCCGGAGAAGAAGCCTGCTTTACTGCAGTTGGGTACACCGCAGCGCTAGCCGTGTACAGTCCGTCTAACGAGTCTTTTCCTCCAAGAAAATCTTTTGAAGATATCTTCCCGTTTTCCTTTGGCTGTCCGCTACAAGCACAAAACAACATAGCAGATAGGATCATAAGTAACATGCCCAACGACCAGCTAAATCTTTTTCTTATCCTTGTCATGGCTTTCCCTCGAACAAGATCCCTAATTCCACAAGTTATTCTGCCTGATCCTCTAGATCTATCTCATCCATGATCTCTACCCCATTACCATCTGTGATCCAGACACGTTCGCCGTCATAATGGATTTCAAACTTCGAGGTTATATCTTCTTTTCTAAAGGGATGATATGTGATCACGCCATACACATGTCCATCCTCCTCCACTAATTCGATATCTCCCCTTTTCGCTGTATAGATCTGATAAGCATCCTCACCTTTGCCGTCTATGGAAAGATCTAATCCTAATATCCCTGCAAAGCCGAGGTCCCCAAGCATGATCTTTTCCGGATAACCATCCCCATCAAGATCGCATTCAACCACTCCATACAGGTCTTTTGTGAAAAACCAAGCGCTATAGGTGAATAGTGAATCCGCTTTCAAACCGCTTCCCGTAAAATCTGTCTTTTCAAACAGGTATCCATCACCTGTATAGGAAAAATAGCATCTCGAACCAGTTTGCGCATCCGTCAGAACTAATTTCAAGCCGTTATCCTCATACGCAATCGACCCTTCAGAAAGGAAATTCGTTGAAGGAATATACAAAGAGTAGGTCCTCTGATATATATCAAAATCTAAAGATTGTGGCAGGGGATCCCCTGTTTCGTTACAAATATAGCGGTGTCTGTTGTCTGTTAAATCCTTGTGGCATATCGTTTGTATGAACCATACGATCCTACCCTCAACTACACAGGCAAGGCTCCCAGTCTTATCAATTCCGTTCCCATCGAAATAATAGATCGCATTGGCAGAAATCGCTCTGTACGGTAGTCTTTGGAACATGGAAGGCGGATCCAGTAAGTACCCTTCAGAATACTGGATATCCTGGAAAACCATCTCCGTGATCTCTTCTGGCATGGATACTTCTTCGATTGCTCCCAGATCTTCCCATTCATTCAGTTCCGGTCTAAAACCCCAAAAATGGTTTCCGTTGATCCAAAAGGCTGCGTAAGCAATATCGGGACGTTGGAATTCTGGATGATAGAACGCGACCGACTCATAATATCCCTCCATCTGCCTCAGCTGTGTCTCGGAAACCTCAGAGGCTGGCTCAGTTCCAGGAACCAATTTGATCTTACCGCAAGAGGGGAATATGCAGAGAAACAAAACAAGGATCAGCAATAAAAGAAGAAAACGTATTTTAGAACTCATCATTTGTAACACCTCTCCAATGGATTCAAAAGGGTAAGCAACTGTATGGTGTAATTATGCGCTACACATAAATGTATTGAATAGCGTCATTTTGTCTTGGATCTAATATGGTCCTGCCATGTTGAATGGTTGTCCATAGATTGGAGAAAAATAGAATTAATGCTACAATTTGGACAAATAACAAATCTTTAAGGAGAATTCAGCATGAGCGCATCGACATATATTGAATTATTCGGATATTTAGGTTCCCTTCTCGTATTGGTTTCTTTCCTTCTCACATCGGTCGTCAAACTCAGGATCGTCAATACGATTGGAAGTGTGATCTTTGCAATCTACGCTCTCATCATCCACTCTTACCCAACTGCTGTGATGAATTTCTGCCTAGTTGGCATCAATCTCTACTATCTTTGGAAAATGTCCAAAGCAGAAAAAGTGTATGACCTAACTTCGGTAAAAGAAGACGATTACTACCTGGCATATCTTCTCAATAAATATGGCGAAGATATAAAAACTACATTCCCGGGTGTTGATCTGGATACAGAAAAGATCGACCGCGCTTACGTCATTAGTTGTGAGGGAAAGCCTGTTGGTATCACACTAGGTAAGGATGACGGTGAGAATCTCAATCTGACATTGGATTACACGATTCCCCAGTATCGCGATTTCTCAGTAGGCAAGTTTTTGTTCAGCAGACTGACTGAGTTGGGATACAAAACAGCTACCTATGACGGTTCCGTTGAAAACCACCAGGCATATCTGCAGGCAACCGGTTTTGAAGAAGACAAAGGAGTGTTTGTCAAAAAACTCTAATTCCTTTCCTCGAGTATAGGATTTCCGTCATAATATTTACATATCATTAAACCCAAGGATAGACAAAATGCCTTTCCTTGGGTTCATTTATTCTATAGCAAGGTGCAACTAGTTTTTGTAGATTCAGGGCTATTTCTGCAAATCATCCCAGCTCACGATATCCTCATCTGTAATTTCGCGCATTTTTTTGCAGGGGCTACCAAACGCAATACAGTTTGGCGGGATATCCTTTGTAACGATGCTGCCCGCACCTATGACTGCCCCTGCCCCTATGGTGACACCCATAAGTATGATGCATCCCGCTCCGATCCATACGTTGTCTTCTATGGTTACAGGAGCCGTCGTTATCGGGAAACCATCTCCATCCGTTCTTGACTTCCAATGCACTGGGTGGGCATCCGCACTGATCGTCACATTGGGACCGATCACAACATTCTTCCCTATCGTTACTCTGTCCCCATCTAAAATCGTCAAATTGTAATTCGCGTAGAAATTGTCGCCTAAAAAGATATTCTGCCCATTATCACAGTAGAAAGGGGGCTCAATGATCGTTTTCTCGTGGACTTCTCCCAATAAATCCCTTAGGATCTTATACTTTCCCTCTATATCCAACGGATCGATCGTATTATAAGCACGAACAAGAGGACGATTTCGCTCCACCGAAGGAAACCAACTCTCCTGATATCCGCCCAAAAATCTTTTCTCCACGTTTTTCTCCTTCAACCGCCCTTCGCAAAGACTCAAAAGGGTCAAATGATGTACATCAAATTTATGTAATTCAATTCTAGCACAATGATGATGTCCATTTGCTGACATGTGTCATACTAGATCTAAAACCTGAATTAAAAATACTCACTACTACCCTTCATTATGATAGAATATGTTTTGCACTTGATTATTCCGTAGGAAAAGGTTAACGCAATGAAATTAGGTATTACTGGTCTCCCCAATGTGGGAAAAAGCACGCTATTCAACGCTATCACAAATGCCGGAGCACAAGCAGCAAACTATCCGTTTTGCACGATCGAACCGAATGTAGGTACTGTTGCTGTTCCCGACTCCAGATTAAATTGGTTGGAGAATTATTATCATCCCAAAAAATTCACACCTGCCACGATCGAATTTGTTGACATCGCAGGTCTTGTTAAAGGCGCTTCCAAAGGTGAAGGCCTCGGAAACAAATTTCTAGAGAATATCCGACAATGTGATGCCATCGTACATGTCGTGCGCTGTTTCGATTCGACAGAGATCATCCACGTAGACGGCTCTGTGGATCCCATCCGTGATATTGAGACTATAGACTATGAACTTCTTCTTTCAGACCTCGAGATCCTTGGCAGAAGGATCGACAAAACATCCAAAAATCTGAAAGGCGATAAGACTCTGGCTGGGGAGTTGGATTTTCTGAAAAAACTGTCTTCCTTCATGGAAGCCGGCAACAATGCCCGCGCATACGAGATCACTTCCGATAAAGAGTTGGAAATATTCAAAGATATCCCTCTCCTTTCCGCAAAACCCGTTATTTACGCAGCGAATATCTCTGAAGACGACCTTATGGAAGGTGGAGAAAACGATTACGTGAAAGCTGTAAGAGAATATGCGTCAAAGGAAGGAAGTGGTGTCGTTGTCATTTCCGCAAAAGCGGAGGAGGAGATCGCCTCTCTTGATCCGGACGAAAAGAAAGAGTTTCTTGCAGATCTCGGCATCGAGGAAAGCGGACTTGAAAAACTGATCCAAGAAAGTTACACACTGCTGGGGCTCATCAGTTTCCTTACTGGCGGAACTGACGAAGTCCGCGCATGGACGATAAAAAAAGGAACAAAAGCGCCGCAGGCTGCCGGCAAGATCCACAGTGACTTTGAGCGCGGATTTATACGTGCAGAGATCGTCCCCTTTGAGACGCTCAAAGAACTTGGAAGCATGCAACTTTGCAAGGAAAAAGGTCTTGTTCGAAGCGAAGGAAAAGAATATGTGATGAAAGACGGAGACGTGACATTGTTCCGTTTCAACGTATAGAGGGAAACTTTCATGAAATTAGGTGTTTTGATCGCATTTGATAAAGAGATCGATCTGTTAAATCTGAACGGAAGAGAATTTCGCCTTGCCGGATGCCGGATGTGCGAACTGAAGATCGGTGAAACAGATGTGATCCTCGCTCTGTGTGGCATTGGAAAAGCTAACGCTGCCGCCTGCACGCAAGTTCTCATAAGCTCATTGGGGGTCGATGCCATTTTGAATATCGGACTTGCCGGAAGTGCGTGCCACATCCCGATCGGCGGAGCTGTTCTGATCACGGAAGCCGCGTATCATGACCTCCTTCCAGTCGATTTTGTCGCTGAGGATTACCCAGGATTGACAAGATTTCCTGCAGATCCGCGTTTGGTAAACGTCGCTGAATCTGTTCTATCCGAGATGGGAGTCACCTTTACAAAAGGTGTCCTCGCTACCGGAGATCAGTTTATTTCCGATTCCGCCGTTAAAAAAGACATCATCGAGCGGACCGGATGCAGTGCCGTTGAGATGGAAGGCTGTGCTATCGCCCACATTGCCGCTAAAAATGACACACCATTCTGTCTGGTCAAGGTGATCTCGGATAGCGCCGAGGACGAAGCTCACGACGAATTCATCGATACCCTGTCCATTGCAGATTACCTTGAAACATCCACTGGATTTATCCGTAAATTTGCAGCATCACTATAAAGTGTTTTTGAGGTCTTTATGAACGAAAAACTATTGGAATATATCTCTTCTTCGCCTTCTATGTTTCACGCAGCTGCTACGACTGCTGAGATCCTAAACAAAAACGGTTTCACCTACTTGAACGAGTCCTCAAACTGGGAACTCACTCCTGGCGGGAAATATTACACTCTTCGAAACGGCTCTTCCCTTATCGCATGGATCATGCCTGAAGGTGAGTTTACCAGTTTCATGATCATGGCAGCTCATAGCGACAGTCCTTTCTTGAAATTGAAAGAAAACGCAGAACAATACGACGATCACTATGTCCGTTTATCTGTGGAAAAATATGGAGGTCCTCTGCTTGCTCCGTGGTTTGACCGCCCTCTATCGATCGCGGGTCGCGTCATGATCAAAACGGCGGAAGGTTTTGAAGTTCGACTCATCGACATGGCAGAACCTGTTGCCGTCATTCCCAGTGTTGCGATCCACATGAATCGCGATGCCAATGACAACGCGTCATACAACATGGCTGTTGATATGCTTCCTCTTATTGGAGAGAGAGGTGACGGCGTACCGGAACTTCGAACTAGAATCGCCCGCAAACTGAACGTTTCCGAATCGGACCTTCTCACATTTGAACTCTATCTGTACAACTGTCAAAAGGGGATGCTCTGGAGCAACTATATCTCCGCTCCGAGGCTGGATGATCTACAGTGTGCTTTCGCCGGTGTTGAAGCCATCATTCAGGCTAAACCTTCTAAAGCAATTCCTGTGTATTGTCTTTTTGATAACGAGGAGGTCGGAAGTGAGACCCGTCAGGGAGCTGCATCCACTGTCCTGATCGATCTGTTGAATCGCATCTGTTCCGATCTCGGTCTATCTGGTGAGGAACGCATGCACAAATTTGCCAGCAGTTTTATGATGTCTGCGGACAATGCTCATGCTGTGCACCCCAATCATCCCGAATACCGTGACCCGAACAACTCCGTGTACATGAACGGTGGAGTCGTTTTAAAATATAACGCCAATCAGTCCTACGCGACAGACGCTTTATCTGCTGCGGTCCTGCGTCTGATCTGTGAACAGGAAAACATTCCTGTGCAAGTATTTGCGAACCGCGCCGATCTAAGAGGCGGAAGTACACTTGGACACATCTCCTCCACACAAGTCTCTATTCCTATCGCCGATATCGGCTGCGCTCAATTGGCGATGCACTCCTGCTATGAAACTGCCGGCGCGAAGGATACCGATTACATGATCCGCGCAATGAAGCGTTTCTTCTCGTCCGCGCTTTTGAAGGACGATGAGGGATATCATTTTGTCAAATAGGGTTGTTTTTCCCTTGATTCTATGTTATAAAATCTCATAAGGCTGTGAAGTGGACAAGTAAGGTCTGCCCCGCGATTTATAGAGAGCATCCGTTTGGTGGAAGGATGTACGCGATCGGATCCGAATACGCCATGGAGCCGCTTCCTGAATCGGTTCTGTAGTAGGGATAGACGGGTGCGCCCGATATCGCGCCAGTGTGTGACGGCACACGTAAAGGGACAGGATGCGAGTCCTGTCTGAACCAGAGGTGGTACCACGATAGAATTCGTCCTCTGTCCCTTTGTGGGGACAGAGGTTTACTTTTTGGAGGATACAAAAATGCAAATCTATGAAGAATTGAGAACTCGCGGGCTTATCGCGCAGGTCACCAATGAAGAGTTGATCCGTGACATGGTAAACAACAGGAAAGCCACTTTTTACATCGGTTTTGACTGCACCGCAGACAGCCTTACAGCCGGACATTTTATGGCGCTCACACTGATGAAGCGACTTCAGTCCGCTGGCAACCGTCCTATCGCATTGATCGGTGGCGGAACGACCCTGATCGGAGATCCATCGGGAAGGACCGATATGCGCAAAATGCTCACGATCGATGACATCAACCACAACGCGGAATGCTTCCGCAAACAGATGGAGCGATTCATCGAATTCGGTGAGGGAAAAGCTCAAATGGTCAACAACGCGGATTGGCTGCTTGATCTGAACTACATCGAACTCCTTCGCGAGGTCGGAACCTGTTTTTCCGTGAACAATATGCTTCGCGCTGAATGCTATAAACAAAGGATGGAAAAAGGACTCAGTTTCTTTGAGTTCAACTACATGATCATGCAGGCGTATGATTTCTACCATCTCTTCCAGACCCACAACTGCAATATGCAGTTTGGCGGGGATGACCAGTGGAGCAATATGCTCGCCGGAACAGAACTGATCCGCAAGAAACTTGGAAAAGACGCCCACGCCCTTACGATCACTCTTCTGACAGATTCCCAGGGTCACAAGATGGGAAAAACAGCCGGAAATGCTGTGTGGCTTGACCCCAACAAGACTTCTCCATTCGACTTCTATCAGTATTGGAGAAATGTGGATGATGCCGATGTCATGAAATGCCTCCGCATGCTCACCTTCCTTCCGATCGAACAGATCGAAGAGATGGATAAATGGGATGACAGCCGCATCAATGAGAAAAAAGAGATCCTTGCGCATGAACTGACCGAATTGGTTCACGGAAAGGAAGAAGCGGATAAAGCGCAAGCTTCCGCACACAGTCTCTTCTCCGGCGCAGGTGACTCCGCCAACATGCCTTCGACTGAGGTTGAGCTCACAGACAGCGACATCAACATCGTAGACCTCATGCTGGTCTGCGGGTTAGGATCCAGCAAAGGTGAGATCCGCCGTCTTATCCAGCAGGGCGGTGTCTCCGCTAATGGTGAAAAGGTGACATCTTTCGACCTTCGCTTTACTGCAAATGACCTGAAAGAAGGTGTAGTCCTCCGAAAAGGAAAGAAGATCTTCCACAAAGCTTTCGTCAAATAATTCCCAGATATACCAAAACGTCCGGACACCGCATCAGTTGGTGTCCGGACATTTCTGTTTCTGTAATAGTTCTTATTCCTGTTTCAGAGACATAGCGATCTTTACGGCTTCATATGCTCCGTCATAAACGCCGTTCTCCTTATTGCGAACGATGTTCGCACACATGTCACTCAAATAATTCTCATCGTTCAGGAACATGTCGATCATCTGCAGTGTATGAGCGGTATCTCTGCACTCAAGGGTCCCATCGCCGATCTCAGCCGAATGGATAGCGCCCCATTGCTCATGTCCTCCAATGCGGCGGATGAAGAGCTTAGGCACCGGGTAGAAAGCAAGTTCGCTGGGTTTGGTCACCAATACATCACAACTGCGCATCAGCAAATTCGTGCAATATACGGCCTCGAAGATATTCTCGTGCCAGAACGCGTGGATGCCGCTCACTTCGCCCGTCAATGCCTGTTCTGTGAACGCGCGCGTGTTCTCCCAGTCGTTGAAATGGGTCACTGCCAGATCCGCCATACCCGGGATCTCCTTAGTGAGATCATCCCATACGTTCTTGTAATCACCCACGTTAACATAGAGAGTCGCTTTTCCTTCCCGGATCTTGGGAAGAAGCTCCTTAATGATCGCTCCAAAGATCTCTTTCTGTGCTCCAGCTCCGCCGATCGTAAGAAGGAATCTCATGGGAGAACCGCTCTTCTTGCGCTCAACTCTTGCTGCACAGTCCGCTTCGATATTGCTGACAAGTTCGTGATCGATATAGTGTCCAACATACTTCAGATCCTTGTCCGGCATCGGATTGAGGACCTCATTTCCTCTCATCCCGTTCAGGATCCTGTACCCTTGATAGGCGTAGTGTGTCTGAACTGTGTGAATGCTACCTTCCGCGAAATGCAAGGCCATTGGCCAGTTGTCCGGTATCGCGTTGACTACATATTTCATTCCCGCGTGAAGCGCAGCCTGCGCAGGCCATACATGCGTACCGATCACAGGAATATTCTTGGGGACATTTTTGAATACCGTTGCCATCAGTTCCGCATTCTTTTCATCACTGGCGTTGTAGGACAGTTTGCGGAACCCCTCATAGTTCATTGGTTCCCAAAACAGCTTGTTGAAAAGTTTGCTTTTCTGAGAGATCCTGGAGCCCATGGAATACAGATCGTTCTGCGCGCTGATCACCTTTGTGCAGGTCGTATTCGGATAGGAATTTAGGTCCATCCAATATGGGGTATACCCCAAAGCGTTTGCCGCGGATGCGATCGCCATGGAGATCCTGTAATGACCAAAGCCCATGCGGATGTTCCCTACGATGATCCCATTTTTCTCATCGAATCCAAGGGACTCGCCTTCTTCATCCACCCGGATATCCTGAACTCCGAGAATGTCGCCGATATGTTCATTGCGGATGACCCGTGTGGGATAACTTTTGTTGGAGTCATCCCCGAACTTCTTGGCGTATTTCTGTTTGGATTTTACTGCGCTGTTGTAGTCTTTGTCTGAAATCTTGTTGCCGAAGATCACTTTGGACTTTTCTGTCATTTTGCTTTCTCCCGTTGTATTTATTTTTTCACCGTGAAACTGATCTCTGTTCTGCCCAACTGCTCGCTCTCCAAGGTGACCTTGATCCAGCCTTCTTCCCCAGTTGTTTTCACATAAGTACCACCGAATCCGCCGCGGATCGCAACGACCTGAGGTCCGATGATCGTACCAGGCCCTTCCAATCTGACGGTGACCGCATCGTTAAAGAAGTGACAAACATTACCGTTCTGATCCTTCACACAAAGACGCATGCTTGCAACATCGTAAGTGTCACCTTCCAAAAGTTCTGTATGATCCGTATTCACTTCCAAATGTATCTCATCCGTTGACGTCTTCAGAACCTTGGACACGACTTTCCCGTCTTTGATCCCTTCAAACAAGTAAGTCGTTTCCCGTGTTCCCCAGTTGCCGATATATTTCCCGTATAATGCATACGCGTCTTCATACTTCATCTTGTACCGGGTCATGAGGAAAGCTGCTTTCACCATGATCGCCGGGGACATCTTCCCCTGACCATGGATAGCCGAGTAGTTGAGAAGATCTGTCACATACTGCGCCTGCTTCCCTGTGAATCCTTCTTTTTCCGCTATCTGATTTCCCACATAATCCGAAATGGCGATTGGACCATGAGGCAGATTCTTATATGGGGAATCCGAGGGCTTGTATTCCCTGATAAACACCCCGTTTTTGTACATTTTCACACTGTCCGCATTGGATACAAAATACAATTCACCGATATTGCTTGCAGGATGCTCACCGATATCCATGCTCGAGCTGACTTCTAAAACAGGGTTCTCATCGCCAAACGCGGCATAAACGCTGGCAGCAGGCTTTGGATTGCGATACATATCCATAACACCGTGGTAGCAGATCCTGTCCCCGCTTCCAAAGTCTTTGTGCGTATTGTAATCCGCAAAACACCAGCCGAAACTGCCCGCGATATCCTCTTCACCGCTGATAGCATCGACCACTTTAGCGTGGCGCAACAGATGCTCCGTCCGATGGAGCTCAGAATCAAAAGCCTTTGTCGGATACATGTGGCCGTTATACTCCGTCACAAGGTATCCCTTCTCCATATCCGAGGTCACATCAGACTTCTTCGCGCAACCCTGATTCTTCCCGGAATGAATGAAATCGTTATAAGTATAGACATCCTCAAGCAGGCTGCTCTTTTTGAGATAACGCACACCGCCTGTTTGGCGAGTCTCGTCCAGCGCATGGGCGACAGCATTTGTCCTGCGATAGAACGGGTCGTCATCTTGAGATTCGTTGATGCGAACACCCCACAGAATGATGCTCGGATGGTTCCGATATTGGATGACCATTTCTTTCACGTTCTCGACTGCCTGATCCTTCCAGGCATCGTCTCCAATATGCTGCCACCCAGGTATCTCGGTAAACACCAATATGCCGAGCTCGTCGCACTTGTCAATAAAGTAATGGGATTGCGGATAATGGGAAGTCCTGACAGCATTCAAGCATAACTCTTCTTTCAGGATCCTAGCGTCCAGTTCCTGCTGTGATCTAGGCATGGCATACCCCACATAGGCATAACTCTGGTGTCGGTCCAACCCGCGGATTTTGAACTTTTTCCCGTTGAGATAAAAGCCATCCTTTCGGAATTCTGCCTCACGGAAGCCGACGCGGACAACTCTTTCATCGTAAACCTGTCCATCCCTGAGCAACTCTGTTTTGACACAGTACAGATACGGATCCTCCGTGCTCCAGCGCCGGATCTCCCCGACTTTCAACTCAAGCAGAAACGCTGTTCTATCCTCGTCATAATAGGATACCGTCTTTGTCTTTAGTTTTCCGACCTCGTCCGCCTGATTGAGGATCACTTTTCCATCTGCGTCAAACACCTGCTGATGGAGGTAATACCCGGATCCTTCTTGACCATCCAGAAGGATTTCCGTCTTTAAAACACCATCTTTTCCCTTGCAGATAGGTTTCAAAAACACATCTTCAAAATGATAAGGGGCCTTCACTTCGAGAGTCACCTCTCTGTACATACCCCCATATGTCATGTAATCGATGACAAATCCAAACGGAGGGGTATTCTGCGATTCCCTGGAATCACATCGCACTGCGATCAAATTATCGCCGGTATGCACAAAAGGAGCGATATCCGCAGAAAAGGCTGTATATCCGGTGTGGTGCTCTGTGACATACTCTCCATTCACATAAACAGTGGCAGAGTGACCGACAGCTCCGAAAGTCAGGATCAACGATTTCTCTGACCATTCCTCCGGTACCGAAAGAACCTTTCGATATCCCGCGACCATCTGATAGACGCTCTCATCGAAATAATCATACGGTGTCTCTTTCACAGTGTGTGGCAAACGAACGAATTCTGTATTCTCAACCTCATCGCCGGCGAGAAACTCATCCGACCACTGCTGTGTGAATTCCCAACCGTTGTTTAGTGCGATCTTCCTGTACATATATCCTCCCACTTCCATATCACCAATATGAGTTTGCTACGTATAAATTAAGTATAAAGCGAAACCACCAATGACGCAATTCGCTGAATGCGGAGAAAAAGAAAGAGCATGGATCTCTCCATGCCCATCTCTTACGAATCGAAATACTAATCCATATTTCCGCCTTGTACAGCTGCATCTTCCGAATTCTCTACGATCGCTGTGATCGCAGCTTCGATGCCCTTAACGATATCTTCCTTAGAAAGAGAAGCTGTGTTGGGTTTCTTGAGCGCCTGTTCATGCAGATACGGAACATGCATGAATCCACCGCGCATACCCGGGAACTCCTTATTGATATGGTACAGAACACCATACATCAGGTGGTTGCAAACGAAAGTTCCGGCTGTATAAGACACACTTGCAGGAATTCCTGCCTCCTTGATCTTCTCCACCATCGCTTTGACAGGAAGAGAAGCAAAGTATGCGTTTTCACCATCTTCAAAGATCTTGGTGTCGAGTGGTTGCTGCCCATCATTGTCTGGGATCCTGGCGTCGTTGAGATTGATCGCGACGCGCTCCGGCGTGAGACCGACTCTACCGCCAGCCTGACCGATACAGAAAGTCACGTCGGGATTCTCGCGCTTCATCGCCTCATATACAGTATCAACGGATTTTCCGAAAACTGTCGGAACGATGACCTTTACGACCTCTGCACCAGCTACACGATCCGAAACTGCTTCCACTGCCTCCTGCGCAGGGTTTACCGGCTCGCCTCCGAACGGGTCAAAAGCTGTCAATAAAACTTTCATATGATTCTCCTTTGAACAGATACCGCGCATAGAATACTCCATGCGCGGCATATTTTAGGACCGATTAGAATGCAAATACATACATCAGAACGATGTGGATCAAAAGCATGCACAGTGCTACCGGCAACTGACTCTTAATGATCGCGTATTTGTTCTTAACTTCCAGCAATGCTGCGGGCATGATGTTGAAGTTTGCTGCCATCGGAGTGCAAAGCGTTCCGCAGTAACCGGCAGTCAGACCAAGTGCACCAACAACGACTGGATTCGCACCCTGCATGATCAGGAACGGGATACCGATACCAACTGTAATGACAGAGAATGCAGCAAATCCGTTGCCCATGATGATGGTGAAGAGTGCCATCGCTACGCAGTATACTGCGCAAGCGATCAATTTGCTTCCTTCCGGAACGACAGCGGCAACACCATTAGCGATGACCGTACCGACACCCGCTGCGGTAAACAGAGTACCGAGAGCGGAAAGAAGCTGAGGAAGAATGCCGGTAGGACCGACATTGTCCATCAAACGGGTTCCATCAACAACTGCATATTTAGGATTCGCTTTTGTCATTACAAGAACGACACAAAGGGCAACCAAACCAGCGAGGCAGATGGAGTTGTTTGCAGTGATCCAGCTGAGAGCAGGAACTTTTGAACCGAGAGTTGAAAGAACAACCGCGGAAAGAGCAAGGCTCAAAGCAGGAATGAAGATCTTGTATCCGAATTTGTCTGCACGCTCGCGGACCACTTTCTGCTCCGGAACGTCACTGGCGCTCTGTGCAACACCTTTGATACCGGTGAGAACAGCCATAGCCACGATTGCAAGACCTACCAGCCACTTCGGGATCCAGTTTCCACAGATGAATGTGAAAGCAAGGAGGAACCAGAAAGCTGCTGTTGTACCCTTCTTCTGGGCACCAGGATCTCTGAGGGCTTTTACACCTACGAGAATGAAGACGACACCGATCAGGGTGTAGAAGACTTCAGCTAAAATCTGTCCAAAGTTCATTTTGCGCTCCTTCCTCCCGCGACCTTCTCAAGCTGTTTGTCCAGCAAGAGCGCGCGGACTGCGCCGACAACAACAGAAATCACTGCGATCGGGATGGACCATGTAGCGATCTGTGCTGCAGTGACATCATATCCCTGCTCCACCAAGGTGGAAACGATCAACAAGGTACCGGAAGCACCCATAAAGCAGTTCTGTGCAAAGAAGTTGCCGTAGTTTTCTGCACCGGCGGAAGCACCGCGGATGGTGTCAGACACTTCATCAGTGATCTCACCGTATTTAGCAGCTGCAGCGCCTTCTGCCATCGGAACGACAACAGGACGGACAAACTGCGGATGGCCGCCAAGACGGACGGAAAATGCTGCAGCCAATGTACGGATCGCCTGATAGATCAGGATCACGCGGCCGGTTGTAGCATTCTTGATACTGCGAATAAAGTCAATGGCCTTCTCTTTCAGACCATAGCGCTCGCAGATACCAATTGCAGGCAGAGTAAGAACGAACAAAGTCGCTGTTCTCTGGCTGACAAAGGAGGTTCCCAGAGTTGTGAGAATCTCCATTGGAGACATCCCGGCTACCAGACCTGTGGCGATACCGGCGATGACTACGGTTGCGATCGTATCGAATTTAAGTGCAAATCCGACAACGACGATCACAACGCCGATGAGTTTAATGATATCCATTCTCTCACTCCTTTAAAATTTGTATATAATCCGCGCGCCATAATCGCGTTGATTAACTTAGTTCATCCGCATTCTTGATGCAGGACATGTCCACAACGAAACTGACTTCCAGCACCCTGGAGATGATCCTCTCTGTTTCCGCTTTGTCCTTACCTGTCAGTTTCATCAGTTCTTCGATCGTCCAGGTGCTCTTTTTCAGGAGTTCTTTCGTATACGTGCGTATCTCGCGCAGCATCTGAGCCAGAACGATAGCGACCATCGCAAGAGGAAAACTGAGAAGAGTCCTTCCGAGGGTAAACGTCAAAACAAAATGTCCACCTCTCCAGAAAAGCAAAAACATCATGACAACGGTGATCAGCCCAAGCAAAGTAGAATAAAACAGGATATCCAGTCCGCCCGAACGAAATCTTGTGATGCGGATCGGTTTTTCAAAATCATATACCGGAAGCACCTGTCTTTTTGCTGCCATGCTGTTTTCTCTGTTCTCCGCTTTAATGTGCTAAATAGATATGCTACAATATAGCATTGTTAAAGTAAAAAATCAACAAATTTTGAATAAATTGTTAACAGATAACAGATTTGGGAAATGTACTATCTTTGAAATTGTACAATATTGCCCTCATATACTAAATTGTATAATATTGCCCTCATATACTTTACCCTAAAAGAAAAACAAGGAGAACGATCTATGCATATTGAAACAGGGGTTTCTATTATTATGAACCGTTGGTTCGAAGCGGATCGGGATGAGCTGATCCTCTTCGTCACGGACGAAGCACATAAACGGGAGGCTGACGCAGTGGACCATTGGGCAAGATCCAGTGATGCTGTTGTCAAAACTATCCTTCTGAATTCATCCGATGTTCAGGAAGGAACCGTCATTCAGAATCTGGAAGAACAATTCTGCCGTGCCAATGCCATTATCGGTGCTACTGACAACTCCTTCATCACCTCTCCCGCTGTAAAACACGCCACAGAAAAAGGAGTTCGCTTTTTGTCCCTTCCCCTCTCCTGCACCGATGGCTCCTCCCTTCTTGAGAATGACTTTATCGCGATGGATTGCCGATGGGCAGCGAAGATGGGCAAGAAACTGATACGTTCTTTGCGAAAATGCAAGAGCGTCCATATCACGACAGAACTTGGGACAGATCTCACCTTTCAGATCTCGGGAAGAAAACCCGGGCTCTACAATGGGATGACCAATCGTCCGGGTCAGGTGAGCAGCACCAGTTTTGAAGTCTATGTTGCCCCACTCGAGCATGAGACGGAAGGCAAGCTTGTTCTGGATGCGTCACTCGGCTACATAGGAACCGTTGATGAGCCTATTCATATCGAGTTTCACGAAGGGCGTCTTCATATACTGGATGATCACAAGGATGCCATTCGTTTAAGAGAATACATTGATTCTTTCAAGGATGACACCATGTGGATCAATGGTGAATTAGGCATAGGTCTGAACGCATTATCCAAATGTCGAGGTGTATCTTACATCGAGGATGAATCCACCTATGGAACTTTTCATATCGGAATGGGGCGCAACATCACGCTGGGCGGCGTTCAACAGGCTGCAGGACACTTTGATATCGTGACCAATCGACCGACAATCTGGGCTGGAGAAACCTGCATCATGAAGGATGGAATCATCCTGTAATTCTATCTTTAAAAATTATTAGCACTCTCTATTGACGAGTGCTAATTTTTGTGCTAGAATTCACTCGAAATCAGAAATGAAGGAGGCGATCGTGCTATGAACGCTGAAAAATATACAGAAAAAACATTAGAGGCGATCCGCTCCGCGCAGACGATCTCGAAAGAATATGGAAGCCAGCAGATCGAAACAGAACATCTGCTTCTTTCTCTTCTGTCGCAGGATGGCGGTCTGATCCCCGAATTGTTAAAGAAGATGAATCAAAATGTCCCTGTTCTGACAGAACAGGCGGAGGAACTATGCGGAAGACTACCCCGCGTTTCCGGAGCCACAAGTGACATCTCCAATGTCTACGTTTCCAGAAATGTGGAGCAGATCCTGATGCAGGCAGAAAAAACTGCCTCAAACATGAAAGACGATTATGTCTCCGTTGAGCATTTGATGCTTTCCCTGATCGAAAATGCATCTGGAGCCGTTCAACAGTTCCTCCAGCGCAACAACATTACGAAGGATGTCTTCCTTCGTGTACTATCGGAAGTGCGTGGCGGCACGAGAGTGACAAGCAACAACCCTGAGGACACATACGACGTGTTGAAAAAATACGGGCTGGATCTGGTCGCTTTGGCAGAACAGCAAAAGCTGGATCCTGTGATCGGGAGAGATAAAGAGATCCGCGATGTGATCCGTATCTTGACAAGAAAGAGCAAAAACAACCCTGTTCTGATCGGTGAACCAGGCGTCGGCAAGACCGCAATCGCTGAGGGGCTCGCTCAGAGGATCGTGCGTGGGGATGTCCCTACCTCATTGAGAGATCGTAGGATCTTTTCGTTGGATATGGGCGCGTTGATAGCCGGGGCAAAGTTCCGCGGAGAATTCGAGGAACGGTTGAAAGCTGTTCTTGCAGAGATCAAACGAAGCGATGGGAAGATCATCCTCTTTATCGATGAACTGCACACCATCGTGGGTGCTGGAAAAACAGAAGGCAGCATGGATGCCGGCAACCTTCTCAAGCCCATGCTGGCAAGAGGAGAACTCCACTGTATCGGTGCCACAACATTAAACGAATATCGCCAGTATGTTGAAAAAGATGCAGCCTTGGAACGTCGTTTCCAGCCTGTTATGGTGGACGAGCCCACTGTTGAAGATGCGATCTCTATCCTGCGAGGCTTAAAAGAACGTTACGAGGTCTTTCACGGCGTAAAGATCACAGACAGTGCTTTGATCGCTGCAGCTGTTCTTTCCAACAGGTATATCTCGGACCGTTTCCTCCCTGATAAAGCGATCGACCTGGTCGATGAAGCCTGTGCGATGATCCGCACCGAGATGGATTCCATGCCTACAGAGATGGATGAGACATCCAGAAAGATCATGCAGCTCGAGATCGAGGAAGCAGCTCTAAAGAAGGAGACAGACAAGCTTTCCGCCTCCCATCTGGAAGAGATCCAGAAAGAGATCGCTCAACTCCGGGAGCAATTCAACGAGATGAAGGCCCGCTGGCAGAATGAAAAAGACTCCATCGGGGCTGTTCAGGAACTGCGCACGCAGATCGAGCAGACCAATGCGGAGATCGATAAGGCTCAGCGAGAATATGACTTGAATCGCGCAGCCGAATTGAAATACGGAAAACTGCCTGAACTTCAAAAACGTTTGCAAGAGGAAGAACAAAAGGCAGAAGCGGCAACCGGAAAAGCCGACAAACTGCTGAGAGACCGCGTGACAGACGAGGAGATCGCAGATGTTGTGTCCCGTTGGACTGGGATCCCGGTCTCCAAACTGCTGGAGGGTGAGCGCGAAAAGTTGCTCCGCCTGCCTGAAACTTTGCACAAGAGGGTCATCGGACAAGACGAAGCGGTGCAGAAAGTATCCGAAGCGATCCTCCGCTCCAGAGCGGGCATCCGAGACGAAAATCGTCCGATCGGTTCTTTCCTCTTCCTAGGTCCTACCGGTGTGGGCAAGACCGAGTTGGCAAAAGCCGTTGCGGAATCCCTGTTTGACGATGAGAAGAACATGGTCCGTATCGATATGAGCGAGTATATGGAGAAGTTTTCTGTCTCCAGATTGATTGGAGCGCCTCCAGGATACGTGGGATACGATGAGGGCGGTCAGCTCACCGAAGCTGTTCGCCGCAAACCATACTGTGTAGTGCTCTTTGACGAGATCGAGAAAGCACATCCTGACGTTTTCAACGTTCTGCTCCAGGTCCTGGATGACGGGAGGATCACAGACAGTCAGGGACGTACCGTCGATTTCAAAAATACGATCCTGATCATGACTTCCAATCTGGGAAGCGATATCCTTCTGGACGGGATCGAAAATGGAGAGATCCGTGAAGAGGCACGTGAACAGGTTGAACTTCTTCTCAAGAGAACGTTCCGCCCTGAATTCCTGAACCGTATCGATGAAACAGTTTGCTATAAACCTCTCACAGAAGAAGAGCTCGGTCAGATAGCGGGGCTCCAGTTGAATTCCCTCGCTGCAAGGCTAGCAGAACGCCAGTTGAAACTTGAAGTGACAGATGCTGCAAGAAAACTTATCACGCAGGAAGGCTACGATCCGATTTATGGCGCCCGTCCGCTAAAAAGATACCTGCAGTCCGCTGTCGAGACTTCTATAGCCAAGTGCATACTGAGGGATGATCCGGCGGCAGAATCCACTATCCTGATCGATGCCACAGACGGTATGATCACTGCTAGTGTAAAATAATCGCATTTTTCACAAAACACGCATGTCCTTTTGGGAGAACATGCGTGTTTTCTTTTGCTGCGGACTTTTTATACCGTTATAATGAGTTCAGAAATACAATTTAGGAGGCTTTTATGCAGACAGCTAGGATCGATCTCCATCTCCATCTGGATGGCTCGCTCAACCTCGCGTGGGCTTACAAAAAGGCATTGCTTCGAAACGCGGTGGATCCGAAAACAACATTTGAGGAGTTCTACAATATCGTTTATGCCAACAATCTAAAAGATCGGGCTCTGAGCATCCGCAAATTCGAATTGATGTGTGATGTTCTTCAGTATCGTGAAGATCTGTACGAAGCTACATTTGATCTCGTCCACACCCTATGGGAAGAGGGACTGTTCTATGCGGAGATCCGTTTCGCCAGTCAGCAGCACACGAAATGCGGACTGTCTCAAAAAGACGCCCTCCAGGCAGTGATCGACGGTGCCGCAGATGCGATGGACCACTTTCCTGGGATCCGCATCGGAATTATCAACTGCATGATGCACAAGGGCGACAGTGCTGCGTTCAATGAGGCTGAAAACAGAGAGACGATACGAGTCACGAAGGAACTCCTGGGAAAAGGCGCGGTAGGTCTGGATCTTGCCGGCTTCGAAAATAATACAACTTTTCTCGACTATGCTCCCCTCTTCGCTGTAGCGGCTGCAGAAGGTATCCCATACACCATGCATGCTGGTGAGATGGGCATAGGAACCCATGTTCTAGATGCTCTTCAGATGGGAGCTGATCGGATCGGTCACGGAGTAAACTGTGTTCAAGACCCAAAGATCCTGGAAGCAGTTCTGGACGCCAACATCCCTCTGGAGGTATGTGTCTCCTCCAACGTGAAGCGGGATCTCAACTATGCCGCGCATCCTGTCCGTTTTCTGATCGATCAAGGCGCTAAAGTGACTCTGAACGAGGACAATCGCGTCTTCGCCAGAACAACGCTTCCCAATGAACACGCTTTAATGAAAATGATAGGCATCACGGAAGATCAGCTGATGCAGTGCACTTACAACGCTGTTGAGGCTGCTTTCTGCGATGATGACACAAAAGAGTGGTTGTATGATCGCTTGGAAGAAGACTATTTGAAATAATGACCCGATCCAATTTTTGAAAAAGGCAGTTCTGCCTTTTTCTTTTTTAAAATCATTTCAACAACTGCATTTTTGCTATACTGTTATTAATAATCCGATATCGGGTCTCTTACCCGTTCTTCCCTAACCTCTCTAAGGAGTTCACTATGAGAAACAATGGTTTTATCGCTACGCGCGCGGAACACGTGACGTACAATCTGTTCTGGTTCGGTCAGAATCTTCTTTGGGGCTATGCAGGTTTTCTCGCTACCTATCTGACAATGGGTCTAGGGATCGATCCTGCCAAAGCAGCCACAGTAATCTTCGCACCTCAAGTGTGGGACGCGATCAACGATACCCTTTTTGGCTATATAGTAGACCGCTTCCGCTTTAAAAACGGTCAGCAGTTCATGCCATGGGTGAAGATCGGCACCTTCTGCATCGGAGTTGTAACGATCGCGATGTTCTCGATTCCTCCGACGCTGGATGAAAAACTGAAAATCGTGTGGTTTATCGCCGCTTATGTCGTCTTCGACGCTATGTATACTTTCCTGGACGCACCCGCATTCGCAATGGCTACAGTCATGACAGACAATATCCAGGAGCGCACAAGTTTCATCTCCGGCAACAAATTGTTTGCCATGCTTGGTGGGATCGTCCCTGTCGTCCTCGTCGGCACGATCACGGGAAAAGTCGGCTGGGCACTTGGTTCCGTTATTTTCTGCGGACTTGGATGCCTTCTCATGATCCCTTTCCTGTTTTGCGGAAAAGAGAGAAGGGTCCAGCTTGAAGAAGAGAAAGAGGAAAAGTTCACATTCAAACAGATGTTCAACTATCTCCGCTCTAACAAATATCTGTTGATCTGCCTGCTGGCATTCGTTGTCTTCGGCATGACTGCCTTCGAATCCGGGATGAGTTTATATATCGCTCAGATATGCTTCGGAGACACTGGAAAGCAGCTCTTCCTCGCTGCGGCAGCTGCGCTTCCGGTCATCGTAGTCTCCTCTGTCCTCCCCGGGCTTGCCAAGAAGATCGACAAATTCTACTTGCTCATAGGCGGATTGGTCTTCTCGATCATTCTGAGCGTGATCTCTCTGTTCGTCGGTTATGAAAACTTCCTGCCTTCCATTATTCTCGTTGCCTTAAAATGCGTCGGTCTCGCCAGCTGGCAGGTCATCATTTACATGCTGGTTGCCGACACGACAGAATATGGCGTCTATAAGTCCGGCACAAGAGCTACCGGCATCACTTTCTCTCTTCAGACTTTTATTTCCAAGTTGAAGAATGCCGTCGTAAACTCCTTCATGCTCCTCTGTATCGCTTGGACAGGTTACGATGCGTCTGCTGCTGTGCAGTCTGCTGATGTAGCAAAAAAGATATGGACCGTTTTCCTCATGGTGCCTGCTATCGGCTATGTGATCGGTATCATCATTCTCTTGTCCTTCTACAAACTGCGGGATGACAGTGTTCAGGTCATGGCAAAGTACAATAACCGCGAGATCTCTTACGAGGAAACGGTTGAGAAATTGGCTGACACCTTCGGTCTCCCTGCTAAAAACTGAAAAGGAGATCCGCATGACGTATTTTATCGTCCTTGGAAATCAGCTCAACGATGATGCTTCCCTCTCCAGAAAGGGGCTCAAACGATGCGAGATCACAAAGAAGGCGTTTGAAATCTTTCATCCGGATAAGATCATCCTGTCCGGAGGAGTAGCGAATCCTACAGCGGGGATATCCGAAGCAGAAGCTCTATTCCGTCACCTGACAGGGGAAGGCATGGAGCCCGATCTTTTTCTTATTGAAGACCGTTCCACATCCACGACCGAAAACGCGGAATTCTCGCTTAAGTTAGCCGAAGAATATGGAGCGGATGAAGTGGTCGTGATCTCCACCATAGAACATTTTGGACGTGTATTCCCTAAAAACGCTGTACAATGCTTCCGCGAAGTCGCGGAACGATTTCCATCCATCCACCTCACAATATATACGGAGGATTATTAATGCCAACACTTCACGAAATCATTCAGATGTATGGAGCGATCCCGCCCCTGACCTCTTTCAAACGTCCCATGTTTATCGGACCTCACCCGGATGACATAGAGTTCTGCTGCGGGGGACTCGTTGCGAAGATGGTCGAAGCCGGTGTTCCGGTGACCTTCGTTGTAGCTACTGACGGTGCCGCAGGCACATCAGACCCCAACATAACCGCACAGATGATGCGGGATATTCGCGAAGAAGAATCCAGAAACGCCGCTTCTTTCCTTGGCGTCAAAAATATCGAGTTCTGCCGTTTAGAGGATGGCGGTCCCTATTCGGTCGAAGATGCGATGAGAGCGATAGCGCCTTTCGTCTTCAAGTATCAGCCGGATATCCTCTTCGCTCCGGATCCAAAACTCAAGTCGGAATGTCATCCGGATCACCTGAAGATCGGAGAAGCGGTGAGGCGGCTTCCCAAAATGGTTCCCTACCCAGAATCAGTTCGAAGATATGGTCTCTCAACAGAAGGAGTAGAGGTGTTCCCTTCAGCTATCACCTTAGCCTTTTATGCCTCAGATGACGCGAATGTCGTAGAAGAGATCACTGCTGAGCACTTGGAAACCAAGATCCATTCCTTGGGGCTGCACGCTTCACAAATGGAAGATGATTCCACTGAACTTCTCCTGACCTATTTCCGTCTTAAAGCCATGGAACTTGGCAAATGCACCTCATCCGGTTTTGCAGAAGACTATCAGGTGCTGGTGCCTATCGTGCAGCACGTCTATTCCGAGGGCATCCACTATTGATCCAATCTAACACATAACACAATAAAAAGAAGACAGGGGGACTATCCTCTGTCTTTTCTTTAGTCTGCTTTCTTATAAAATTTTCTCGTTCTCCCGAATGTAATCCATGATGCGATGCCTTGTGACGATGCCCACCAGAGCTCCTCTGGCGTCCACAACAGGAACAAAGTTCTGTTCAACGATTCGTCCCATCAATTCTTCAACAGTGGCAGTAATAGTGACCGGAGGATGTGTCCCTCTCTTCATAACATCCTGAACACGGGCTTTACGTGTGTTCTTTGTCTTTACATTCCCATCGTCGTCGATTTCGTCGATCAGATACCACAGGAAATCCGCAATACCCACCGTACCGACATAGATATTGTCCCTCGTTGTGACCGGCATGATGGAATAAGTGCTCTCGCGCATCAGATCCAAGCCCTTGCGGACAGTATTGTCATCATACAGAGTTTGTACATCCTGCCTCGGGGTAAGAAAATATGCAATATTCAAAAGCCATGCTCCTCTCAATTGAGATTCTTTTTGATCTCCCGCTAGATTAGAGATGGATGAATTCCTCAACATTAAGAACGAATCCAGTGGCTCCGCCAACTGCGACTTCATAACTTCCCTGGAAACGATACGCCATACCTACATCGCCGACCCCGACAGATTCCGGAATGTGTACCTTTCTCTCACGACAAGTGGAACGGATGATACCCATCATCTCCTCCAAAGCGTCATCCTGAACACCTATCAAAAGCGTCGTGTTGCCGCTGCGGAGAAGTCCACCTGTGGAAGAAAGCTTTGTTGCACTATGACCGCTCTTGACGATCTCTTCCATCAAAGCGCTGACATCATCGTTCTGAACAATAGTAACTAAAAGTTTCATCGTCATGACCTCCTAAGGCTATGCCTTCTACGGTTATTTTATCACATTGCTATAAATTTGTATCACTAATTTGTTAACAGGCGATCCTTATCCAAACTCTCCGCTGCAGACCCTTAAGACAGCTTTGGCGACCCCGTCCTCGTTGTTGC
>JAFUBI010000211.1 GCA_017460285.1 Oscillospiraceae bacterium
AAGCGAACCCTGACAGATCACAAAAACAAAGAAGGATACAGAAACAATTGAGTAAGTTGAAAAAATGTTGGGTGCTGTTTTCGACCATGATGGCGATCAGCAGCACAGCGAATTCGGGCTATGCCATTCTAAGTGTCGTAGTCCGGAATTTCGTTGGAAAACATCATTGGATCACAGAAGAGGAAATGGAGGATTACATCGCCCTTGTGCAAGGCGCACCTGGTTCTATAGCGATCAATATGTCTATGATCGTAGGTTACCACGTCGCAGGTATTTGGGGAGCTGCTGCAGCGGTTTTGGGATGCGCTATCCCCCCACTTGCGATCATGCTTCTTGTCAGCGCTTTCTACAGTGCGATCATAGGAAACACATGGATCCAGGTATTCCTTCACGGCATGCAGGCGGGTGTTATCGCTATGCTGGTGAGTCTGGTTTTGGGATTGTTTATGAGTGCGACAAAAGAGAAAAAAGTTTATCCGATCACTATCATGGTGGTCGCGATCATGTATTCGCTCCTGACGGATCTTTCTTCGCTGTTCCTGGTCTTGGGATGCATATTAACAGGTTGCCTGGTCTATATTTTTAAAAACAAAAAGAACAAGGAGGATAATTCAAATTGAACGTTCTTCTTCAATTGTTCTTTGGCTTTGCCCGTATAGGCGCTATCTCCTTCGGAGGCGGTCATGCATCCATCCCTCTCGTACAGCGGGAAGTGGTAGAAGTTCAAGGATGGCTGACCTATGAAGAATTCGGCAATCTGCTGGCTTTGGACGAGTTGACGCCCGGACCGATCCTGATCAACAGTGCCACCTTTGTCGGATCACGCATCGCCGGGATGCCGGGAGCGATCGTTGCCTCTCTCGGAAGTATCGCTCCGGCATGTGTCATCACCATGCTTCTGATCTTTTTGCTTCACAAATACCGGAAGCTGGAAATCATAAACGAGATGCTTTTCGCAGTCAAGTGCATGGCTGTTGGTCTGATCCTCGTTACGATCCTGAGAATGGCGGGAAGCGTGATCTTCCTGACTGGAGACACGAGCGGTATCGATTATTTGCTCTTAGTGATGACCATTGCTGCTTTTATCGTCCTTCGCAAGCTACAGCTCAGCCCTCTGCTGATCATGTTGGCATGTGGTGCGATAGAACTAACGATCACCTATTTCTTACAGTGACCATTTATTGTGAAGACTACTCCTCTTTTTGATTTCAATAAGCAACTCCCTCTGTGGAATATGTTCTGCAGAGGGAGTTGCTATTCTATTGTTCAACTATTGAATTATTCACCAGAGATCGCACAAGAAGTAAAACGAACACTTGGACACGCGATATCGCCATAACTCCATTTGATATCGTTTCCGACCTCTTCCACATTCTTCATGAGATCCAGAAAATTTGCAGCCATTGTGATCAGTGTGACGCTGTGATCGCGCTTTCCATCTTTGACCCAATATCCTGCACATTGCAGAGAAAAGTTTGTCGTTACAAAGTCGATCCCTGCATGCAACCCCATCATCGAGGTGATGACGAGTCCTTCGCCCATCGATTCACAAAGCCCATCCAGATCCTTATCTCCGGGGACGATATAGCAGTTCCGTGGAACAACGTTTACTGGAGATGTATAAGCAGGTCTAAATCCATTGCCTGTGCTTTCTGTCCCCATTTTCTTTGCACTCTTTGAATCGTGAAGGATGGTGGTGAAAACGCCATCTTCAACCAGTTTCTTCGTTCTGGTCGGGCAACCTTCGTCATCGTAGCTCACCACATTGATCGCATCCGCAAATCGCGGATCATCGATGACCGTGATCTTATCCGAGAACACACTTTGTCCCAGTTTATCCTTTAGGGGTGAAATACCCTTCGAAATGAGATCACCGGAAAACATACCGGTAAACGCAGCGAAAAGATTTGTCATCGCGCTTCGCTCGAGGATAACAGGGTACTCTCCGCTTGGCAAACTGGTAGCGCCAAGTTGTTTGACAGCATCGCTGCAGAGTTTCTCTACAAACTCATCCTGATCGAATTGTGAAAGATCTTCGACCATCTCGACCTTGAACCCGGTCTTGACTTGACCGTTTTCCGACGCTGCGACTCCCGCAATAAGCGCTTGGACTGTTATCTCATCCTCGATCTGCATGCCTTTAGAGTTCTCGATCTTGCGTACGTTTTTGACTTCCTCCCACTGCACACTGGATACCTGTACGATGCGTGGATCGTATTGGTAACATTTCTCTTCGAGAGTCTTCATCACATCCCGAATCTGTTCATTAGAAGGGCGAACCCATACCCTTTTCGATTTAACCGGTACAGTGTCCTCAGGCTCGCGGATGACTACTTCCTCATCTGAAGTGATGGCATTTGCCTGAGTGATCATATTGGAGATCACCATTTCCATGTTGGAATCTGACGGATCCTCTACGCTGAAGTTCGCCATCTTTCCGTTGTAGATCCCACGAAGTGAAGTCCCCAACACACGACTCGTCACAAACGAATCTACTTCCCCTGCGAACCACTGCACGGATTTATTCTTTTCCAATATCTGATAGATCTCGAAAGCCTCGAAGCCTTTTTCCAGAGCATAGGCGATCCATTTTTGATTAGTCATGCGCGGTACCTCCTACTGTAATGGATGTCACTCGAATGGCAGGCTGTCCGACATCCGTCGGGATAGATCCGCTCAGCGAACCGCACATACCCTGTCCTCTCGCAAGATCCTTTCCCACCTTATCGATGTTCCATAAGATATCCTTACCGTTTCCGATCAAGGCAGCTCCCTTTACCGGATAAGTCACTTTTCCGTTCTCGATCATATAGCCTTCCAATACGGCAAAGTTGAATTCTCCAGTCTGCGGATTCACACTGCCTCCGCCCATTTTCTTTGCGTACAGTCCCTTTTCGATCCCCTCAAACAGTTCTTCAAACTCGGAGTCACCCGGAAGAATAAACGTGTTCGACATACGGGATGTCGGTTCATACTGATAGGACTGTCTTCTGGAACTGGAAGTGGATTCCATTCCCATTCTTCTTCCGTTAAGCGTGTCGATCATGTAGGATTTGAGGATCCCGTTTTCGATCAGTACTCGGCGCTTCTGGAAGTTTCCTTCATCGTCGATATTCTGTGAACCCCACGCATTGGGGATCGTACCATCGTCAACTGCACTGACGCAGGTAGACGCTATCTGCTGACCAAGTTTACCGGTAAAGACACTCCTGTTTTTGGATACTGATGTCGCTTCAAGTGCATGTCCGCACGCCTCATGGAAGATCACGCCTCCAAAAGCCTTGTCGATGACGACGGGCATCTTTCCGGAGGGACAGTCTTTTGCCTGAAGGTTCACCAAAGCGACTCTCGCCGCTTCCCTGCCGATCTCCTCCGGGGTCATTTCCTCGTAAAACTCAAGCCCCTTTCCCGCACCGGGACGGTCAGAACCGCTCTGGAAATTATCCCCTTCCTGACTGAATGCTTCAACGGTAAGACGAGTGCGCACCCTTGTGTCTCCTATCAGCCTTCCGTTGCTGTTCGCAATCTGCACTTTCTGTTTGACATTAAGTAGACCTGCCTGGACTTTGACGATCCTTTCATCTGTCCCGAAAGCTGCATCGTTCGCGCGCTTCAAGAGTTCATTTTTCTCTTCTAAGGCGACCTGCTCAAAATCGATCTTGACAGGATGTCTGTTTTCATACAAAACCTCTTCAAGTCTTATGGAAACTCCCTTGTCGCACTTTCCGAAAGAATCCACCAGTTCCTCCAGCAAAGGCATCACTGCTTCTTCTTCCGTCTCATTCGAATAGGCATACACGGATTGGAGTCCTTTGTACAAGCGCACACCGATGCCCTTTGTGAGAATATTATTAACATTTTCCATTTTTCCGTTTAGAGCGGTGATCGTCTCACTGTTTTCCAGCTCCTCATAAATCTCTGCAAAATCCGCTTCCGAATTCATGCAGAAACTGAGATACCGCTCCAACTGTTTTTTATCAAGCATTTTCTCGTTCTCCTTAACAAACTGGATGCAGTATATCACACTGCACCCAGTTTCTCAAAAACTAGTTCTAATCGGAAATATGCACGGAACCGGCATTTTCTGACCGCACGATCGCGATATAGGATCTACCTGTGTTGACAGGGATCTCTTCCAATTCACTGATTGGCTTCGTCAACGCATCCTCTTCCGTTCCATAAAAGAAAGACAATCTCGTGCTGTAGTCCCCTTTTTTCCAGATGCATTTCTCATATGCACCGTTCGATACGTAGTAAGCGATCCCTCCGGTCGTATAGTCATATCTTGGAAGACCTCCGGGATATCCCTCGCTGCCCGGATATATGTCCCTGTTTGCGATCACGATAAATACGTTTTCAAACTGCAGCACTTCGTCGTTATTGGCGTCATACCGTTGAACATCGTGCTGCCAAGCCTCATACATTCCTGTATTCTCGTCATAGCGGAAATCTCCATCGTAGCCTGGAGAAAAATCCCAGGTCACTTTCGAGCAAGAGCCGGTCGTTGGAGTCGTCTTTGTTCCCTCCTCCACAAAAGAAAACGCTGTATTGTTATTGTCCGATTTTGTTCGGAAGGACATTTTTTCCATGGCATTCTCAATCAGAGATGCAGAGGTGAAAAAAGTATGTTCCGGACGGTATTTCGATATCCTTTCTTTGTCCTGCCATATCGCTGTACGGAAAAGCTCCGCATCGATCGTCCTAAAGTTGTTTTCCGCAATGGCTGCATCCGCGAAGACCGAGGTACCAATATGTACGATGATGGGGTCAAAGGGGTAGATCAACTCCATGAACTGGTTGCGCAGTGAGCGAACAGATCCCACAAGTTCCACCTCTCTTGTATCCGCATACAGCGCCATCATTCTGGTGATCCCGCCCTCGGTCTCGATTTCAAAGAGCATGTCACATTGGGACAGACCGCGTTGCGGCAGACATTGAGTAATATTGTTTACCGAGATACAAATAGGTCGATAAGAAGCCCTGTCGCTAGCAAGATTTGTCTCTCCTGTGAATCTGTTGAAAGATTCTTTTTCTGAATTTATTTCTACAACACCATATGTCTCGCTCGTACCAGAAAGAATACCTTGCTCATCGTCTAAGTTGATCGGTCTGCTGTTCTCCGCCCCACAGGAAGAAAACAGGATCACAAACACAACACACAATATCATTGAAATCACTTTTTCCATAAAAATACCTCCAGCGAAGTGCTGGAGGCATTAGAAACGAATGGGGGTCGCTTTTTGCTGCCTAGCACTCCTTTTTTCTGCAATATTCTTTTGTGTTTTGCTCTAGGCAGCGATTATATTAATTAGTTTAAGTTCACCAGATAAATAGTCCTTAACAGAGATCAGCGATTTCCGCTCTATATACCGCGAAGTATCTCCTTCTTCCAGGACTGAGACAAGAAGTTCTCCTCCATCTGTAACATCCAAAAGTGAGATCGGCACATGCAATCCATTGACATCGGTGCGCAGATCCAAGGGGATGACCTCTCCTGTTTCCAGATCCACAACGGCTTGAGACAATTTGGTGAGTGTGGAATAAGCGGTCGAGAATTGACCGTCGAAGTAGTTGATCAAAACATAATGATCAAAAGTGCCTGCGATGAACAGATCGTCCAATGTGAGATCCGATCTCGAGACCGAGAGTCCCACTTCAAACAGATCCCTCACGAGCACTGTCTTCTCCAAAGTGTCCGTCTTGACACAACTCATTTGTGTTGTTCCATCCATCAGGTATTCGAGACAGATGAAACTGTTCCCGTATGGCACCACTTTCATCACACCTTCCGGATACTCCAGCACGACTTTTTCGACCAACGTTGAAAACTCGACCTCAATGACCTTGTGGTACCCATCCGTGATCTCATCGACTATAAAACCATCGTCCGTCACACCCAGAAACTGGAGGGAAGAGTCCTCATTGTTGTTTCTGTACACGATCGAGTATCTTCTGTTTTTCAGGTTCAGTTCAAAGAGTTCAGACACCTTATCGACTTCGCCAGGATCTCTTTCCAGATATCGATTGATAACGAACACGACAGATTCATCGGACACAGCAACTTTCGCATTGTTGAGGGAGAAGGATATATCCGAAGAAAACACGATAGGCTCTCCGTCCGGCTTTCCATCCATGTCCAGGATCTCGATCCAACTCGGTTGGATCTCCTCCGCCGGTCTGCTCCCATATTGTATCTGCCTGTCTGAGCAGAGAAGCAATATTTTCTCCCCTGCTATTACCGGAATAACATCCACGTTGGGGTCCTGCGCCAGATAGCAAAGTTCTTTTGCTGTCCTGGTGTTATAGTCGATATATGTCAGGACTTTTTGTTGCTCCTTCTCTTGAACGAAAAGATATCCGGTGTCTGATCCATATCCGGTGGGATCCTCAGAGAGATTCCTGACGGTATAGTTTCCGTTTTTCTCAAAAGAAAACAGTTTTGCTGCATCTGTTCCGCAGCTTACGACTGTCAGAATGCACAAAAGAAGCGACACGATTGACACCCATTTGCTTGTCTTTCTGTAGTGCAGTACATGCCGGATCCTTCCTGCAGCGCTCACCCCTGCGAACCCTACTGGGCTCGGTAAGAGAAAACGATCGTTAGACGCAAAGGAAAGAAGGGCTTTGCTGTAGATCTTTGCGATTCCTTCATCTGCCTCGAGGACAGCCTCATCGCAGCTCATCTCCTGATCTTTTCCCATCAGATAGTAAGCCAGCCACACAAAGGGGTTAAACCAGTGTACACAGGTTATAAGGAAGGCTGCCACTTTGATCAATTGATCTCCTCTGCGGATGTGGCATCTCTCATGTTTGATACAAACAGCCCTGGTTATGGGATCCAGCCCAAAAGGAAGATAGATCGTAGGACGGATGAAACCGAACGTGAACGGACCATAGATATTCTCTGCCAATCGGATCCCTTTTTCTTCGGGAACTGAGTAGCGAAGTTTCTTTGCCAATCTCAGATAGGAAACTGCACTGCAAACAATAAGAATTCCAAAACCCAACACCCAAATATAAGGAAGTATCTCAGAGAAGTGCAGATCACGTGCAGAAACGGTTTCTGCTCCAATCGATCCGGACACGATGATTTCCGGTAACACATCTGGTTGCGTGCTTTCAACGATCTTTTCACTGACCGCATTTGCGATCCCGGTGTTGTTGGCTGTATTCAGGGAAAGTTCTGCAGGATTAAGGTCTGAGATCGGAATATCGGAATGGATCTCACCTGGATCCTGTAAAACGGTCACAGAAATCGTTTTAACGCTCCTCGTCAGTTTTCGTACCAACGAGAAAATGCTCCAGTTCCAGGACACCGTTTTGGCAACGACCAATCTTAGCCAAACAGCAAGCCACAGAGCATATGAATACTTTTTCGGAGCTTTTCGCAGAAGAAAGCGCACGAACAGTACCATGAAGATCACCATGGTACCCATTCGAGACATCTCAATAAACTGTGAAAATAAACGAGTCATTTCTTACTCCTGAAAACGATCGATCAGATCCTTCAACTCCTCAGCCTCTTCCTTAGAGATCCTTTTACCTCCGAAAAAGGCAGTCAGAAACTGTGGTAACGATCCCTCGAAAGCATCCTGAACGAATCTTTCGCTCTCCTCCTTCTGAACCTCACTCTGTTCAACAGTAGAGACCACGGTAGAGTCCTCATTTTTGATCACGCCTTTATTCTCCAGCCTTTTTAAAACTGTATAGGTTGTGGACTTCTTCCATCCGAACTCCCTGTCACAGATCTTAGCAAGTTCTGTGGAAGAGATCGGTTCCTTCGCCCAGATGATATTCATGAAGCGCAGTTCCATATCGCTTAAACGAACCAAATACATACCAGTTCCTCATTCTACATTTGTAGTCCTTGACTGTATACTACACCGCCATTCTACACTTGTCAACCAATATTTGAGAAAAAATAAGACCCGAAATCTCTTCCGGGCCTTTGAAATGAAAATAGTTGAGGTAAATTATTTGACCTCGACAGTTGCGCCTGCCTCTTTGAGCTTCTTCTCGATCTCGTCGGCTTCTTCTTTGGAGATGCCGGTCTTGACGGTCTTCGGAGCTGCATCGACGAGCTCTTTGGACTCTTTCAGACCAAGTCCGAGGATCTCTTTGACGGCCTTAATGACGTTCATCTTGGTCTCGCCGATTTCCTTCAGGATAACTTCGTATTCGCTCTTCTCTTCTGCTGCCGGAGCTGCTTCTGCAGCCGGTG
>JAFUBI010000212.1 GCA_017460285.1 Oscillospiraceae bacterium
ACTCTGAGAGGGACAATGCAAGTTGTTTGAAAAAAGACTGTCTTGGGGTAGGGGTAGTTTACCCTTTTTGAGACCCCGAGTTTTTAACAAACATTTAAAAGAGGCTGTGAACCAACTTTCTCATTTTAGTGAGATAGTTTTGTCACAGCCCCTTTTTTCATGATTCAAGTTTGATGTCAGGTCGATGATATTCTTCCAATCTAACCTGATAAGCTTTCATAGCCTCTTCTTCGAACGCCAATTCTTTGTGAACATTCAAAATCCCCAGTAAATACTTTGTAAATGGCGGGTTCAACAACAGGAGGGGACCAATAATGTAAGTCCCTATGAAGTTTTTCCTGCGAAATCCCTCTTTTTGCGTTTTAGGGTTCAGTCCACAACCTTTTACAGCATTCATAACGTATGTGTTTTCATTATCGCCATAACTGTGGGAAAACTGAGACTTAAAACCTACGACATCAAATCCTTCCATTTTTCCAAGGAAAATGGAGTTGTACCTGTTCAACATCTCTCTTTTTGACACAAAATCAAATAGTGCTAAACCTTTCAATGCCGTCCCATCTTCATTCTGGATCTCTCTACCAAACACTTCAAAACTATTCCCTGTACACAAAACCACTTTTTCCGTTTCGATCAATGCGTTGAGTTTTTCTTTGTAAGGAAGCAACCTCTCAATAATCATTTTTTGTCCGTCTTCAGTTGTTGCTCCAAGATAAAGCATATCTACGGGATGATCAACAAAGAATGGAGTCGACTTGAGGTTTGTCTCTATAAAAGTTCCTTCGGGAATCAATCGTTTAAGATATCGAAAGTTGAAACTATCCCCATATAAGTTGCAGATCTCTGGGTACAGATATTCAATAGTCATTTATAGTCCCTCCCTTTCGATTCGCTCAGAGATCGTCCTGATCATCAGATCCCTTTCTGGGACAGAATAAATATCTGTAAGAATAAAAATCGATCTCTTTCGATCCAATGTCATTTTCTCAGCCACGCCTTTGGGCTCATCAACCATTACGATCTTTTCTGCAGGGACATCTGCAAGAAGGAGTCTGTAATAAAAGTCATGCCTTCTAAAACCAGTTACGATGATTTCCTTAACAGACGCGTCCTTCAGCAGTTCAAAATCGCTGTCCCAAATCCATGTGATCCTTTCACTACTGACAGCCAACTCGTGCTTATCCTCAAGATAAAGCACTATCGCCTTATCACCAGGCTGAGAAACAGTGTAATCCAGAACTGCGTTGCATGCAGGAGTCAATCCTTTTGACATGATTCCGCTGATCCGTATACCATTGCATGTTTCTTCTCTTAGTCTGCTGTCGACGATCGAAACCTTAGCCAGCGCGTTCTGTATCTTTTCTGTAGGAACCCCCAAAACAGTTAAAAACGCAACGGCTGCTGCCTCATTATAAATGTTGAAAGTTGTGTCGGATATTAGATGATACTCTGTTTGCGCCCCTTCGTTTCGAAGAACCATTTTTTTCTTTTCGTAATCAACAGCTTCAACTGAAAAATCCGCAACCGGAGAATGGTATCCACAATCTGGACAATATGCGTTTCCGATATGGTCGTACTTCAAATAGTTATATTTCAATAGCGACTGGCATACAGGGCATACCTTTGCGTCGTTGACTAAATGAGTATCTTCTGTTGGATCTGATGGCTGTTGATCATAACCATAATAAAATCTCTTGTTATTCAGTTTTAACCTGGAAGAGATCACATCGTCTGCGTTAAGAATCATAGTTGCATCATCCGGAAGATAAGTATCCAGCATATTAAATATGTAGTATGGATGGGCATTGCGCATGATCGTATCACGAGACAGATTTGTACAAATGACGTAATCCGGTTTCATATAGGGGTAAACACGCACCGAACTTCTTTCATCCACCTCAAGCAACGCGATCTCTTTTTGAGAACGATTGCTCCATGTAACGCCGTTGATAAGTGCAGTAGCAATACCAGTTTTGATATTGCTCCCGTATTTGTTGCTCAAAACATTGAAACCGCATTCCTCTAAAGCGGAAGAAATCAAATTGCTTGTCGTTGTTTTGCCATTCGTCCCGGTAACTACAGCGATTTTCCCTGGTTTATCAACCTTTCCAATGAAGTTTGGACAAATTCGAAGTGCAACTTCTCCAGGAAAGTTTGTGCCCCTCATAGATGTAAATTTACTAGCTATTGTTAAAAGGAAGCCTACGATTTTTGCAGCCCATAAAGCAATAATAAATCTCAAAATGAAACTCCTCACAGATAAAACATCTCTACAATGTTAACACATTTTTGCTCTCATGAACATGAAAATAAGGGCAACCAAGTTGACCTTATAAGACACATTCATACTAGATGATTAATCCAAGAAATCTTTAAGCCTTTTTGATCTGGACGGGTGGCGAAGTTTTCTCAATGCCTTTGCCTCGATCTGACGAATACGTTCACGGGTTACATTGAATTCCTTGCCTACTTCCTCAAGGGTTCTGGGTCTTCCATCTTCCAAGCCAAAGCGCAATCTCAAAACCTTTTCTTCACGAGAAGTCAGTGTCGAAAGCACATCCGATAATTGCTCTCTAAGAAGTGACTGATAGGCAGCTTCAGCCGGAACTTGCGCCTCTTCATCTGGAATAAAATCTCCCAGGTGACTATCTTCCTCTTCACCGATCGGTGTTTCGAGTGATACAGGCTCCTGAGCTACACGGAGTATTTCCCTCACCTTATCCGGTGCGATATTCATAACCTCAGCAATCTCTTCCGCTGTTGGCTCATGCCCATTTTCATGAAGCAGTTGGCTGGACACTTTTTTAACCTTATTGATCGTCTCAACCATATGAACAGGAATACGAATCGTTCTCGCTTGGTCTGCGATCGCACGAGTTATTGCCTGTCGTATCCACCATGTCGCGTATGTTGAGAATTTGAAGCCTTTTGTATAGTCAAATTTTTCAACTGCTTTGATCAAACCAAGGTTTCCTTCCTGAATTAGATCAAGAAAATGCATTCCTCTTCCAACATATCTTTTTGCAATAGATACCACCAGTCGAAGGTTGGCCTCAACCAAACGATCTCTGGCATAAGTGTCGCCATCTGTCATCCTCTTCGCAAGATCGATCTCCTCGTCCGGAGTGAGAAGCGGCACAGTACCGATCTCTTTCAGATAAACCTTTACAGGGTCATCGATTCCCTCAACTG
>JAFUBI010000213.1 GCA_017460285.1 Oscillospiraceae bacterium
AGATCTGCCGTGATCTCCTTCTGCAGTACCTCGTCCACATCGCACAGGCGCCGGATCTGACCGCCGCGCCACTGGTCAAACACCGGCAGGGCCGCATTCTCCAGGATCGGCTCCACCAGTGTCTCCGAAGTGATCCTGTACAGATCCGTCAGCCGTGCCTGGACAATCCGCTCTACAGCCGGAGAAGCGATCAGATCCGCCACATCCTTCTTGAATGCCCGGATTTCCTCGTCGATCCTTCCGCAGAGGGCGAGACCATTTGCCACTGAGAATTCCGGTTCGGAACCACGGATGACCACTGCCTCCGGAAATACGTCCGCACACCAGTTGCGTATGGCAGGCAATTTGGAAACACCTCCGGTGAGGAAGATAAGCTCCGGCTGTTTGTCCCGGATGTTCTCACGCACTTACTGAAGGCTGTCCACGAAGACCTCTTTGAAGGATCTTCCACCCAGTTTGTCCACTTTCTTGTTGAGCAGTTTGTCCGCGATATCGGTGTTCATGCGGAGAGTGAGCTTTGCGGGGAGCACATTGTATCGGATAGTCACGGAGCTGACACAGTCGTTGGTCTGCCAGAATTCCTCGTCCGAGAAATACTTCTCCTTGAGACGTCTCGCGGAAAATTCGCAGTAGCTCTTCCAGGCTTCGCTTTCCGACAGGATCTTGCGGATCCTCTTCTCTTCAAAGGAAGCGGAAACTGCTTCATCCAGAAGGATCTCGTCCATGATCCCTCCTCCGAGGAACACTTCGCCTCCGGTCTGCAGTTCTTCTTCCTTACCGCTCGTGATATACGCGAAGTCTGTGGTGGAGGATCCGATGTCTACGACCAGCACCGGACGGGAGAGGATGTCGTATCCGACCTGCAGGTGTTTGGACTGGCATGCGCTGACAAGTGCAGCTCTGGATTCCGAGACGATCTTCGCAGGGGGATAGCCCACTTCCTCGAAGATCTCGCGGTATTCTTCCCGGGTCCCTTTGTTCCATCCGGCGGGGCAGCCGATGTAGAAACAGTCGTCCTCTCCGCGGATGAGGTCTCCGTTGAGATAGAGCTCCCCGAGGACGCCTCCGGCAAAACTGCGGATGTCTCTTGCTGCATCGGAAGAGGTCAGGAAACGGCTCTTGAAACGCAGTTTCCTGGATGTTGCCTGAGGTTCATAACAGGCGCCTTCCCCGATGATGAGTTTGCCGCCTTTGGAGAGAGCATACGCGGTGATGAAACTCTTTGCTTCCTGGACAGACAGGATCTCCGGAACGGTATCCTTCGTCCGATCCAGTTTCGCGATAGCGCTCTCGGCGTCGCCGAGGTCAAATCCGTAAAAAATATCCATCAGCCATTTCCTTCCGATGCCAATCCCTTTTTGATCAGCATCCCTTCTATGACGAACGCAGGTCGGATCGTCCCTGCCTCATAAGCGGGGATGGAGTCGAACCATGCGGTGTTGTTCCTGTTGTAATCCACTACCTCGATCTTCTTGCTGTGGAGGTAGAACTTGATCTGAGAGATCATCTCGACCGAGGAATCCTCATCCCGTGTGGAGTATGCGGATTCCAGGATGTGCGCCAGAAGGTCGATCTCCTCTTTGTCAAGAGAATCCTTCTGCTCTTTCATCTGTTTGCGCAACTGGATCCTCTCCTCTGTACGGATGTCCTCGATATTCTTGTCTATGACAAGAGCAGCGGAAAGGACCGAGCGGTATACCTTCTGGATATCCACAGTGACTTCTGCTTCCAGTTTGGTGTCGTTCTCCGGTGCTTTCCTCCGGCAGCTGAGACCAGCAAGGAAAAAGAGGAGGGACAGTCCGAGAAGGACGAAAACCGGGATGAAGTCTGCGACGGTGTTCAGTTCTGACCATTTCAGGTAGCAGTACAGCCCGGCGGAAGCCCCCAGCGCAGCTAGGGACAGGAGCAGCAGGAGCCAGAAGAACCAGCGAATCTTTCCCTTTTGGGGCTTCGCATCGTATGCGGTGCGTTTCCAAAGTTTCGTTTCTCCGGCTACATCCAGAAAGGCAACGGAGCTCTTTGCTGTTTGGATCATCTGACTGGCAGCCTGCTTGACCGATTCGTTCTCGTCTTCGTTGTTGAAGGCGTACAGCATGCGGTCGAATTCCGCCTCCACGTCTTTGATGACTGCGGCGGAAGAAGTGTTTTTGGAAAGCAGGGATAAGAAGCGTTCTTTATCCTGTTCTAATAGACCCTGAAAGGTTGCCATCTCTGTTTGCTCCTGATTCTCAAGATTACCCCATATTATACCATTATTACCAAGGCAAGAGAAACAAGTGAAATAAGCCTGAAACATGACTGAAATATGAGTAGTGCTTCATTGAATGTATTGAATGTATAGATAATTCTAGGAAAAAACAAAAGAATGTGTTGATAATAGAGGTCTAACATAGTAGACTTCAGATACGGACTAATGCATTAGACCCTAGGACTGGAGAACGAATTATGGAACAATACCGTTTAGGCACAATGGAATATCGGTTTTTATCCCTCATCTGGGAGAATGAGCCGGTGAACTCTATGAAGTTGGTTCAACTGTGTAACGATGCTTTTGACTGGAAAAAGTCGACGACTTATACGATGTTGAAACGACTTCAGGAAAAAGGACTCGTTCAAAATGAAAACGCTGTCGTCACATCCACTGTGACGAAGGAGCAGGTTCAGGCGAATGAGAGCAAAGTTTTTATGTCGGAGACCTTCTCCGGATCTCTTCCGAATTTTATAACCGCGTTTATGGGGGGAAGTACGATCTCGGACGAAGAGGCAGAAGAGCTTAAAAAACTGATCGACTCATACAGGAGCAAATGATCATGACAAGATTGTTTCAGGCAGTACTGCAGATGAGCATCTCGGCAAGTTATGTGATCCTTGTTGTTTTAATGCTGCGGATCTTACTTCGGAAATTTCCAAAAAGGTATTCCTATATCTTGTGGAGCGTTGTGGGATTTCGTCTTTGCTGCCCGATCTCTTTCTCTTCCGTGTTCAGTATTTTTAATTTTTCGATTGCACACAATGAAAGAGAGATCATCCGTCTATCCAATGTCACAGAGATCGTGGGGAGGGAGAATGCCTCTCCGCTCCATGTGGGTTTGCCTGCAGTAGACAGCAATATCGAGTCTGTTGTGCAGGGAGTCACAGGAGTGTTGGAGTCGAGCCCTACGGAGATGCCTGCCTTTTCCCCTACAGAAGTGGTATCTTCCGGTGTGCAGCGGATATCCTTTAATCTTTTGGATGTTGCTGCAGTGATATGGATGATAGGGATCATTTTTCTTCTTTGCTACAGTTTTCTCTCCTATTTCCGGCTAAAGAAAGAAATGGAATTCTCCCTGCCTATGAGGGAAAACATCCGACAGGCAGAGATTCGTTCTCCGTTTATACTTGGATATTTTCGCCCAACGATCTATATTCCCTTTGGGTTGGATCCGCTCGTAGAGAATATAGCGATCTCTCATGAGAGACACCATATCAAGAGGAAGGACCATTGGTTCCGGTTGCTCGCATTTCTGCTTTTGAGCGTCCATTGGATGAATCCTCTTTGCTGGGTCGCTTACTTTGAGATGGGCAAAGATCTCGAGATGAGCTGTGACGAATACGTTCTGGCTCATTACCGTGACATCTCGCAAAACTACAGCAAGGCGTTACTGTCCTTTTCTGTAAAGAGAAGGTTTTCTCTGACGAGCCCGCTGGCGTTTGGCGAGAGCAGTGTCAAAGAAAGGATCGTAAATGCAATGGAATATAAGAAAACGAAAAAACTGGTTTCTGCGCTAGCTGCGATATTGTGTATCATCACGTTGGTCTCCTGCGGATCAAACAGTAGCAGAACAGACACAGGCATGAGCAGTGATCCCTTCAGTGAGTCTGGAATCACAGAGGTATCAGTTGAAGAAAATGTCACATATGAGACTCCAAAGATGGTTTGGCTGACTTCAGTTATCAACAATATTGGAAAAGATGGATGTTTCTATATGTGCAAAGGCAGTTTTGCAGGTGTCGGAGACATCTATGAGCGTAGATCGGTTTGGGATAACTATCAATATATCCTTAAGATCGATCCCAAAGATGGATCGTATCAGGTGGACTGTGATGTTCCAGGCTGTAAGCATAACAATGAATCCTGCCCTGCTATCGTGAGATATTCGCGCGGATACAGTTATTTCCTGGATGAAGAAGGCGAAAAAATGATCTTTATCTCGGACGGAGCTCCTGGTAATGAAGCACTTGTGGAGAGCGATCATGGCTCTATTTCAGCGATAGATCTGGATAGCAAAAACATTGAGACTTTATTTCAGTTGGATGGAAATGACTTCTTTAGTATGAATGATCGGATCTTCAGAGGAGATCATTCACTTTACATGACCGTGTACTCAGGCGAAGAAAGGAGTGGGCAGTATACGGAAACGCTGAAGAGATTTGATCTGGATTCTGGAAGTGTAGCAGAAGTGTACAGATACGAAAGCAATAAGGAACTTCTGATGTGCATGATCACAGCGGATGAACTGATCATCAGGGATGAAGCAGGATCTTTCGTCAAAGTCACTGCGTCTACCGGTAAGAGGGAGCAGATCCTTCAGACATCGAACCCCGTCCTTTTTACAGATACGGACATGATCATGTTGGATGTCACTCTTCAAGATGGAGACGAACATTGTGTTCTTAAAGTGTCCAATTACAGGAACGGGGAAACAAAAGATATTCCGCTGAGCCAGATGCCCCAAAGTGGGGATATTACCAAGTCTGTATTTCATCTACGGGAGATGCCAGACGGGTGGATCCTTGTAAGTGAATCCCTTGGCGAGAGGACTTACGACTATTTGGTGAACCTCAATTCTTCAGAAGTTTTAAAAGCAACTTTGAAAGATGAATTGGGCCTGCATAGTACTCCTGGTATCGCGGGAATATATGATGATTATTATGTGATCGCGTACAAACAGTATGGGAGCGACATTCAGTTTGCACTGTATAACGCAGCTGGAGAGAAGGTCGTGAATGACATGGAAGGTTCCGGTTATTCCTTGATCAGAAAAGAGGACTACATAAACGGGAAAGCGGATCTTACACCAGTGAAATATATACTGGATTAGCGAAAGCGGTCAGTGAGAAAACGGGACAAACCCGACTGGAAGCAATTGCTGACGGTATCGAGTTGTTTACTCAAAGTGAAGAGATGTGGCAGAGTCGGGTCACATCTCTTTTCTCTAATTTCTGGGGAAGTATTGACTTGCTGGTCTATTAAGAATAGACTGTAATTAGTCTATCGTGGATAGACCAGCAGGAGGTATCTATGGAATTCACGAAAATGGGGCAGGTCGAATCCAGATTTGCCGATCTTATATGGGATAATGAGCCTTTGACTTCAAAGGAATTGGTGGAATTGTGTAACAGGGAGCTACAGTGGAAGAAGTCCACGACATACACGGTTCTCAAGAAACTGTGTGAGAAAGGACTGTTTCAAAATGACGGCGGCACGGTGACCTCTTTGGTCTCCCGTGAGGAATATCACGCAGGTCAGGGAGTTCAGATGGTGGAAGAAGCCTTTAATGGGTCTCTGCCATCTTTCGTAGCCGCTTTCATGAACAGGCAGAAGATCTCCGCGGAAGAGATCGAGAGGATCCAGAAACTGATCGACTCCTACAAAGAGGAGGAATGATCCATGCTGAATGCGATCTTTCTGAAAGTGCTAAATCTGAGCATCACAGCGACGTGGGTGATCCTCGCCGTGATCCTGATCCATGTGTTTTTGAGGAAAACTCCGAAGTGGATCCAGTGTGCTTTGTGGGGCTTGGTGGGGCTTAGGTTCATTTTGCCTTTCTCGCTGAGAAGTTCTTTCAGCCTGCTCCACAGCACCCAGCCTATCCCTGAGAACATCACCTCTGTAACGGAACCCACTGTGAATACAGGACTATCCGGAGTGGACCACCTGGTTAACCCGATTCTGTCGGAATTTGCACATGCTTCGGGGAGTTCAGACACACCCTTCCTGAATCTGGTCACAGCAGGATCGATCATATGGGTGATCGGTATGGCAGTGATCCTGTTCACTGCTGCTGTAAGTTATGGTCGTTTGAAAAAACAAACGGAGGAAAGTCTCAAGGTAGAGGAAGGGGTATTTTGCTGTGACAGTGTTCTTTCTCCATTCATACTTGGAATCCTTCAGCCAAAGATCTATCTCCCGTCCGGGATGGATGTGGAGAACTATCCCGGAGTGATCGCTCATGAGAAAGCACACATCCGGATGAAAGATCACTGGTGGAAGCCACTGGGCTATCTCTTTCTCGCTGTTCACTGGTTCAACCCATTTATGTGGGTCGCTTATATCCTGCTTTGCCGGGATATCGAACTGGCTTGCGACGAGAAAGTTATTAAAGAAATGGATGCCCAGGATCGGGTAGCCTACTCTCAGGAGATGCTGGACTTCAGCGTGGATTCTTTCAAGATCACGGCGTGTCCCCTTGCTTTCGGGGAAGTTGGCGTGGGAACCAGGGTGAAGGCAGTTTTGAGTTACAAAAAACCTGCGTTTTGGGTCCTTCTCCTTGCACTGATCGTGACTATTGGTGTGATTGTCTCTCTTTTGACAGACCCGAAGCAAAAACCGGTGCCGATCACTGTGAACGGAGTCGAGTACACGGTGCTGTCTACTTCAGATATTACGGTAACATATGTTCCTTCTCCGTATTCCGGAGAAAATGAGATGATCGCGAGTTTAGAGCTGGATCTAACATCCGCCAAGGAAAACAAACTTGACATTCGATCCATGGCATCCTGCAAAGAGGTTCAGTCTTTCTGGGTCCGAACGAATGGTTCTCTCAAGGAACTGAACCTTCCAGAAATGGATTATGTAGGGTGTTATGTTCAGGCGGACAGGATCGGAAATATTTCAGGCGATGTTCATACCGGTGTGGAACTGATCCTTAGCGCGTCTCCGTCTTCCTTAAACTTCGAAGAAGGGACCGTGGTCAATGTTACGGTCGAGGAACCGGATAACCTGGATTTTCTCAAAGAGGGACATTATGACACGGTATCGGTGTTCTCAGCGAAGAGCTTGGTACCTAGCGGGACATGTGAGATAAGAAGTTTAAGCTTGAGCGGTGGAAACGATTGGGATCTAACGCCCCTTTCAGGGAATAGGACGCTGCAATATCTATCAGTTCAGGGCGATGGGATCGACCTCGCTCCTTTGAAAGATACAGCGATCGAGCAATTGTATCTTGGAGGAGTCTGTGATCTGTTTGATCTGCAGGATCTGACGAGTCTCGAGACGCTTCATGTGCCATTTGGATCCTATGGAATAACGGATCTCGGCCAACTTTCTGATTTGAAGCAAGTTCAGTTGATCAATATCGTGACGGATTCGGATGTAGAGGACAATTACGGGACCAGATACCAACAAGAAGTGCTCGACATCTGTAGCAAAGTGGCAGGTCTTGATGCCTACAGGAATGTGCTGATCGACTGGATGCAACATGGAAAGTCGGTCGGAGTAACTCGCAAAACACAAACAGAGACAGTTGGTTCTGTGTTTGATCTGTTAGAAAGATCTATAGGCGGTATCATAGAGACTAGTGCGAGCACAGAAGAGTTCCACTTTGCATGTACGCCTCTCCAGGAGGGCAGGTTCAGTATCAGCAGAGGTTTTTCTGCAGATCATCCTGGATACAGTTTGTGGGGCGTCCCACTGGATAAAGTCATGGCCGTAGCGGACGGAACTGTGATAGCAACAGGCGAAGATACCGTGAACGGAAAGTACGTCCAGTTGCTGCATACAGGCGGTTATACAACTTTTTATGCGCATTGCGATGAGGTGTCAGCGAAAATGGGTGATGTTGTGCAGGCAAACGAAGAGATCGCTGAGATGGGACAGAGTGGGAATGCTTCCGCATATACTTTGTATTTTGAACTTCGCGACAAGGATGGCGTAGTTATTGACCCCACTTCATATCTCGAAGAAGTATCTTCTAATATGAATCCGACAAGAACAGCGACGATCTCAGGAGGTTTCACCGCTTATGTGATCGAGATCATACCTGATTATGTAGTGGACGATCATACACCGAGCATGGCGCTGGTGCGTTGCTATCAGGATTATCCTTTTGTGATCAATCTTAGTGAAGAGTTGGCTAAAGAGGTGGAAGAAGGGGAAGCGTACTATTTCACTGTCGCAGATAAGACAGTTGCGCTTTCAGCTGTTGATCCTACAGATATCAAAACAATCCTTGATCTTTACGAATTGGAGATCATAGGGGTCAGAGAGCCTACGGAAGAGGAAGTAGGGTTGCTTTATAACCAATTGGCATTCAAATAGTACGTTAAATATTTTCTAAAACTGTTCTGCTGATAACAAGAATCATGAAGGGATAATTGCTGTTCCTTTGGACCTGTGGAAAATGAGAGGTAAAGATTGTTGACATTTGGAGGCAAAAAAAGTGGAGACAGGTTTTTCGGACCAAAGAGGATCTTCTTTGGTATGACCCTATTTTGCTTATGCTTTATTTTCCTGTTGACATCCTGTCACACAGGTGCGACATCTCATAGAGACTTAGAGATCGTGACTGAGCATTTTCGCCCTACACCGCAGTGGCTGACCAATGTATACACGCAGAAAACAAGCGATGAACCGGTTTTGGTATGGTTTGAAGAAGAGGGCGAACTTACCTATTTCGTAGTAGAAGACGATGATAATAATGTATCCCGTTATCCTGTCGATGAGACTGTTCTGTACGGGGATTACATATTTTGGGAGAATAGGTTGGTCCTCTTTGATCAGGGAACGATAAATCCACATGTTGAGAATTCGAGGTTGTACGTTTTTGCGATGGACGGTGAACTTATCGGAAAAACGGTATTTGATCCTGGCATCGTGTTCTCTTCAGTGAGTGGAATAGTAGGAGATAAAGACAGCATGGATCTGTATTTCCTGACAGAGTACCACGATGTTACAGCAAAAGATTCGAACCCGGAAGAATGGACTCTCATAAAGGTCAGCCTGATAAATGAGAAACCAGCCATCCAAGCGATAAAAAGTTGGGATAAACTGGTCGTGATTTCCGGATGTGAAGATGGTGCGATCCTCTTTAAAACAGACTATGATCCTAAATCGATGAAATTCAGAAAAGAGTTTTCTTTAGCGATTTGAAGCAAATGCCGTAATTACGGGTAATAAAAATGAGCAGGAGTAAAAACAAGATAATAATGCTTCTGACTGTGATTCTATGCATTACAGTTCTCTCTTCTTGCGTTTCCAGTTTTCCACGCCAAGAAAACACGGATGAATTGGCTGTTCCGGAAACCGATGAGACTGTTGTTGAAATCATTCCGAAGCATAAATTCGAAATGGCATCCACAATCTGGGGATTTGGAACAACGAGTAACATATGCATGGTTGGGGACAGAGGATTCTTTTGTATTCATCTCGCTGAAAGGGATATCTATCCTTTGTGGTACGACGGTGATACACTGCAGATGAAAAGCCTTAATACCGAGGAACTTCTTCCTATATTTAAACAATATCAGTTATTCACTGCTGGCGAAAGACTCGTTGCATGCTCAGAGGACAACACAGTATTGAATACTCTGGAGCCTCCTTACGACAAGATCTCTTCATCCGTCAGTATTCACGATGAAGGTGGAAACAGATGGGGAATCGTGAACTACAGTGCGATCGTGTTTGACCGGGAGCAAGATGTCATCTATTGCTCGGCGCGGGAAGGAAGCGCTTTTGAAACTGGCACCAATGTGACGGTACGGATCGATCTCGCAACAGGCTTGATAGAGCAGCTGCCAGTGCCGACAAAACGAAATTTGAGGGTGATAGCCCCATATGCAAATGGGGTCATTCTCACCTCGCCGGGTCAGGGGTTCTACTCGACAGATACTGGGTCTGGTATTTACCAATTTGATGTTTTGCTCTGGGAAACAGAAAGTGACTATCAGGCGGAAAAGATCAATTTGAATGATTATAGCGATTTATTAGGTATGGGCTTCGCTGAGGATGGAGCATATTTCTCCGACAGGATCAGTCAGAGTTTGGTGAAGTACGATTATAATACAAGAACAATGGAAGAACTTTGTCCTATCGAAGGAATCACTGCTGTTTCTACTGGAGTGTCTTGGGATGGAAAACTGAGATGCAAGGATGATTATTTAGGCGGAACGTCTAACGACGCTGCTTCAAATAATCACCTGATCTACTTCGACACAAAAACGTGTAGTTTTCTAACGACAAAATGGGAGGAAAGCGGTGATTATCCCTCAAATCTTCTGAAAAGAGTTTCTGGCTGGAACGATAAGTATGTTTGTCTACCTGTTTTCAAGGAAGACGGAGGATATTATGATTTCTTTTTTGTGACAGTCGAAGATTATTGGAACGGCGATCTGAGCCATGTTATTTCTGGGAACTCTGATTAGAGATAGCACGAACTCAAAAATGAGCGGGTGTAAAAGATAAGTCGATATTCTCCAGCGCAATGTTTAGGGTCATAGCAGCTGCCTTTGCAGTGACTTTTATACGGTGAAGGAGGCATCTTGATGGGATCCAATTCAAGAAAAAAAGTAATGATAGTGGGTCTACTCGCGCTGATCCTCTTTACAGCGATCCTTCTCTTGCCGAAAGGGGGTAAGGGCAGTTTCAAAACGGAGAAAACAGAACTTCAAGTTATAGTTACGGAAGCAGAATCCTTGGGATCTTTTGAGAAAAAAGGGAAAAGTGATTCCGTATATGATTTAAATGGAATGCGTGTCATTCTTCCTGAGATCACCGCTGAGGATAAACAACTCATCGAAGCACATGGCTACAACGGGAAAAACTGGTTCCAGGGGGATGATGATATTTCGGAATATCATTATCGGGTCGTTGCTAATTATGAAGGTGAAGAGGAACTTGTTGAGTTTTCCAGGTTCGATGATGAGAACAATACTCTTTGGAGCGTGCCATTAGATCCTAATATTTTACCCGGCTATAAGGTGGTGTCGGATGGTGTTCTTCTTTATTGGAGCGAGGGGTATCCTTTGGATGTTGTGATAACACCGGAAGTGGAACGCAATGCTTTTATCACAAAATACGACCACAATGGAAACGACCTTTGGAACTGTGAATTGAATAACGGATTCACTGAGGAAGATATCTATCTGGTCATGGAGGAAGAAAACAGTTATGTAGTCATCACGCGGAAGCCTCTCGACACGTTTTGCTGTTGCCATATTTCCAAAGAGGGATCCCAGTTGGATTCCTACAGTGCCGAAGTCGGGAACTATGGATTCTGGAACATGGCAGTCAAAGAGAATGGCTATCTTATCCAGTTTGGCAACAACAGCAAAAATATGTATTCGGACGTGATATGGACAGATCTCAGTGGGCACTTGTCTGTCTTTAGAGAATATAACGTGCTGGACAGCATCTTTTTCCTGAGCGATATGTCTGTATCGGGAAACGACATGTACCTCTCGGGGTATTATGTTCCAGACGATAGTTCGGGAGGAAATGGCAAATCCCACAATGGGGAGATCGATGCTGTGTTGGACGAGATATTCAGCAACAATGAGTGGGAGATCACGAATGAGGAATTGACTCCCAGGGTACAGCAAAACTATTCCGGGTTTCTTCTTATTTGCGATGCGGAGACTGGGGAGCCTAAAGAATACTATGAAGTCCCAGGTGCTCTCGGAAGGGAACTATCGGTCGGGGATGAGCAGATCACATGGTATGTGGAAAAGATTGCGGATACCTTTTTTTCTCCCTCAACCAGTTCTTTTACGATAGGTGGAGCAAGTATTGTGTATTCATTGAACTTTGATAATTCAGTCGCGCTTCAAACAGCGGTCAAGACAGGAGGTGTGCGTGTATACCGTGCCTGATAAAGACAGACAGGACCAGACCATGGTCCCTTAATGTGGCGACAAACTCAGACAAATAAAAACTGAAATATTATGGGAGGCATAGCTATGAGGTTAGTTCTTGTACATGTTTTCGTTGGTTTCTTTATTTTGCTGGAGATACTTAGCCCTTATACCCACTTGTTATTTGGCGATGTCCTGTACAGTGTGACATGCCGATTGAGAGGCAGTGAAAGTGAGGAGGATCTTTCTAAGACTGCAAAGAAGATCGTCTTTCTCATCCTCCTCGGTACAGCTACCCTGGTTGGAGACAGTTACTTTATAGGTGCGGAACAACCCGCTTTTATCACGATGTTCATTTACCTCGGTATCCCGATCTGGATCTTGGGAACTGCGATCTCCGGATACCAGTTGTGGTACTACATGTCCCAAGAAAAATGTTCAAAAAAAATCGACAAATGGGCGATAGCTTTTTCTGTGTTTTTAAGATTCTTAGCAGCCTGGTTTTCACTCTTTGTTGTAACGATAAATAACTGAAAATGTGGAGG
>JAFUBI010000214.1 GCA_017460285.1 Oscillospiraceae bacterium
ATCTGCATAAGGGTACGCCTTTTGGATGGCGTCAATAGCCTCTTCATAGTTTTCTATGAAACTCTCTGCAGTGCCAGCAACTAAGTTATTGGTTCCATAATTCATAACGATCGTCTTAGGCTGCATGATCTTGACCGCTTCTGGAATCGTAATTGGGTTGGATTTTTCGACAAAGTACACCACATTGCTTGAAGGAACACTCTGAACCCCCATCCCATCTACACCAATCACATGATCAAGATCTAGCAAACCAAGCATATACATACGGTTGTAGTTGCTGTCTCCAATAAACAACAGATCATCCATGTACTCATCACCCGCGTCAGCGGTCTGTTGTAGTACTGTGGCATCCTGTTCAGTTACTAGGTTTTCGCCAGTGTTCCCTGTGTTTCCAGGTGTTTCGTTTGTAGATCCGTTCCCGGTTGGACTCTTACTTCCATTAGGAAGTAAAGATGGTATTTGAGTCGCAGCAATAACTCCTGCTGAACCTATAATAAGGAGCAGTCCAAGAATAAAGGCCACTTTCCCAAATGCAGAGAACTGACTCATAAGTCCCTTTTTCTTTTTTTCCTTTTTCTGTGGATTTTGCTTTATTTCTTTAGAAGCACTTTTTTCAGTTTCTTTATGTTCTTCTGGAAATCTCTGTAAAACCTGATCCTCGGCTACAGGGTCAGGTTCTCGTTTTTCCACTTCATCATGGACTCTGAAAATCTTTTTCTCTTCCATAATTTCCCCACAATAATTATCTAAACTATATAAAGATAACGCCTTCGTTACGAAGGCGTTTGAGTTAATTAGTCTTCGTCAGATTGAATATCATCTTCATCGAAGATTTCGAATTGTAATTTTTCACCGCAGAACGGACAACGAATCTCATTCCCGCTCAAAAGAGTATCTTCATCAACAGAAAATGTTTTTCCGCAAGAAGAGCACTCGATCTCATATAAAGGATCGTCTTCCTCGTCATAATCGAAGTCATCGTCCTCTTCATCATCCTCATCGTATTCATCAAAGAGGATGTCAAGATCGTCCTCGATATCATCGATCTCTTCTTCCAATTCATCAACCTGATCATAGAGAGATGTCAGATCATCATCACACTCTGTAAGTTGCTGAGCGATATCATCAACAACCTCGATCAAAGTATTGAAAATCTTTGTCTCTTTTTCCCCAAGTTGTAAATCGCTACCTTCAATCAATCCTTTAAGAAATGCAACTTTTTCTGTAATGCTCATCTCACGCTCTCCCCATATACTCACCGGTACGTGTATCGACTTGAATTACATCACCTTCGTTAATAAACAACGGAACACGAACTTCAGCTCCTGTCTCAAGTGTGGCTGGTTTCAGTGTATTAGTCGCAGTATTTCCTTTTACACCGGGCTCAGTTGCAGTTACTGTGAGATTCACGAAGTTCGGAGGTTCGATTCCAAAGACCTTACCTTTGTAAGAAAGGAGTTTACAAGTCATATTCTCTGTTACACACTTGAAAGAATCTGTCAAATCAGCAGCAGCAAGAGGTTCCATCTCATAGGTTTCTGAATCCATGAAATAGTACATATCTCCATCATTATAACTGTACTGCATTTCTCTTCTCTCAATAAATGCCTGCTCAAACTTGTCAGTAGGGCTATATGTTCTTTCAAGAACCCCACCTGTGATGACATTTTTGATCTTGGTACGAACAAACGCCGCACCCTTACCAGGCTTAACGTGCTGGAATTCGACTACCTGATAGACGTTACCATCTTCTTCAAAACTCAGTCCGTTTCTAAAATCGCCTGCAGAAATCATAATTACACCTCATTATCGATAGGAAAAAATTCACTTGTTTATTATACAACAGAGCCAAATCGTAGGCAAGACTATTTGAGGCTGATCAGTTTGCGCTCACTACCGGTAAGATTGATATATCCTTTTTCCGTAATAAAGATCATGTTCTCAATGCGTACTCCGTACTTTCCTTCCACATATATTCCTGGTTCTATCGTAATGATCGTCCCAGCTGGAAGAAGGTCATGCCTGGAAAAAGTTGCCATTGGTTTTTCGTGTATATCCAAGCCTAAAGAATGACCTAAAGAATGACCGAAACACCCCTCGTATCCTGCATTGTATATGATGTCTCTAGCAATCTTATCCAATTCATCACCATATACCCCTGCTTTCGCAGCAGCCATAGACGTTAGATGTGCATCTAATACTACATCATAAATACGATGCTGCTCTTCGCTGATCTCTCCTACAGCAACCGTTCTGGTCATATCCGAACAATAACCGTTTAATTTTGCCCCATAATCCATCGTAACAAGTTCACCGCTTTGAATCAGTTTATCACTTGGGACTGCGTGAGGCATAGAACCATTTGTTCCTGAAGCTACTATCGTTTCGAATGCTAATCCATCTGCACCCTTTTTCCGCATGTTGTACTCTAGTTCCGCTGCGACTTCCTTCTCGCTTACACCAGGTCGAATGAAATTCAGAATTTCGAGAAATGCTGCATCCGTGATTGCTTGAGCGTCGCAGATCATCTTTACTTCACCGGGTTCTTTGATAGCTCTCTCTTGCTGTATCAAAGATGACAAAACACCATCAGCATTAAAACGAACCTCTTGAACAGCCTTTGTGAGAGAATTGAACTCTGCTATCGTCAGTTCTTCCTCACAAAGAAGTTCATTCGCATTTTGAGTTTTGCATATTTCCCTGATCTGCTGGTAAAGCTTACCTTGTAAAACCACCTCGGCTCCCACTACGTTTCTTTTAGCTGCTTCGTAGTATCTAGAATCAATAATAAAATATGCTGTTTCC
>JAFUBI010000215.1 GCA_017460285.1 Oscillospiraceae bacterium
GCACATACACTTTTGAAGGTTACTGGAAAGACGTAGGAACAATCGACTCTCTGTGGGAAGCAAATATGGATCTGATTGACCCTAACCGCCCGTTTGACATTTGGGATCCCAATTTGAAAGTGTATGCCAGAACTGAAGCGTATCCCCCGCACTATCTCAGCGCAACTTCTAAAGTTGAGAACTCTCTCATTTCGGAGGGGTGCAGAGTATCCGGTAATGTTGACTTTTCCGTCTTATTTGAAGGGTCAGTTGTTGAAGAAGGCGCAATAATTAGAGACAGCATATTGATGCCTGGGTCTATAGTGAAAAAAGGGTGTATCGTCCAGTATTCTATTGTCGCACAAGGATCAACCTTGGAGGAAGGCGTTAAACTTGGAGAAAGACCTGAGGATATGGAAGATCTGTCCAAATGGGGCGTTGCAGTTGTCGGTCCGAACTTAAATATTGGTAAAGGCGCTACAATCAAGGCTAAATCAATGGTTTACGAAGATGTTATGGAGGGAGAAGTCGTATGCTAAAGAAAAAAGCTATGGGCATTATTTTTGCCAATATGCATGATAGTTCTGTGAGTGAAATGACTCAACAAAGATCTATGGCCTCACTTCCATTCGGTGGAAGATACCGTATGATTGATTTTTATCTATCCGCACTCGTTGATGCAGGTATCAGTCAAGTAGCTGTAGTTACAAAAAGTAATTATCAGAGTCTAATGGATCATATTGAATCTGGTCGAAGCTGGGATTTAGCACGAAGAAAAGGCATTACCGTTCTTCCTCCCTATGCATATGAAAACGCCGACAGCAACTCAGCTTACCACGGTAGTATTGCAGCTATTTATGGAATCATGTCCTATATTGAGAACGCTTCAGCTGAAACAGTTGTTATGATGGATGCTGATCATGTATGTAATCTCGATATAGAAGACATGGGTAAAGAGCACTATGAAAGCAATGCTGATGTCACGATAGCTTGCACCGAACCAGATCTCGATCCAGACAACGTTAAAAACTCAGTTAGCATTAAAGCAGATGATACGGGAAGAATCACCGATATTCTTGTCAATTATTGTGAAGAAGGATTCCTTCAGAGCATTAACGTGTTTGTGATCGACCGAAAATTGCTGATGTCTCTCATTAAAGATGCTATGGCCCGAATGAGTGTGATCTTCGAAAGGGACATCCTTCTTGCAAATTTAAACGATTTGAATTTACACGCATATCGATATGAGGGCTATATACGAAGGATCACAAGTTTAAAAACTTATTTTGAAGCAAACCTCGATCTTATTCACCCTGAGACAGTTGATGCTTTGTTTGGACCCAGAACAATATATACGAAAGTGCACGACTCACCTCCTACTCGTTACGGTCTGAATTGCGATGTCAAAGATACTGTCGTAGCTGATGGATGCACCATCGATGGAACCGTTGAGAATAGTGTTTTATTCCGTGGTGTTGAGATCGAAGCGGGAGCTGTCGTAAAGAACTGTGTTCTAATGCAAAACACAAAAGTTTTCTCCGGTTGCGTATTAGAAAATGTGATCACAGACAAAGATGTTGTAGTTACAGCAAACCAAGCACTTAAAAGTACCGACAATTATCCACTTTACGTAAAGAAAAGGACGATAGTTTAAAATGAACACTAACAAAACATCAGATATCCGTCTTGAAACCTCAGAGCCTTCAAAAACATCGACGTCAAAAACGGAAAAGAAAACGTCAAAGTCAGTTAAACGTTCTACAAAAACCTCTCCCCCTTCGAAACTAACTCAAACTGACGAACCACTAAAAGTATTATTTTGCGCTTCTGAAGTGTCTCCTTTTGCATCCTCTGGTGGATTGGCTGATGTTGCCGGTTCTCTTCCAATTGCCCTGAACGAAAAAGGATGCGATGTTCGAGTGATAGCTCCTTTATATGAGAAAGTTGGTCAGCAATGGCGTGACAAAATGGTATTTCTTTCTTACTTTTTTGTTCCTCTGGGTTGGCGCAGCCTATACTGCGGTTTGTTCAAACTAGAAGATCGTGGTGTGACCTACTATTTTGTTGATAATGAATACTACTTCAAGCGCTCCGCTTTGTATGGTCATTATGACGATGGGGAACGTTTTGCCTTCTTCTCCAAAGCGGTTCTTGAATCTTTAGATCATTTAGATTTCTGCCCTGATATTCTCCACTGTAATGACTGGCAAACCGCTTTAGTGCCCGTGTATTTGCGGGATTATCGTTCCAGAGAAAAATTTGCAAAGATCAAAACTCTCTTTACAATCCATAACATTCAATTTCAAGGAATGTACGACGGTTATATTTTAGGAGATTTATTTGGACTACCTAATGAAGACCTCCCTCTCATGCACTAGTGCGATAGCATCAACATTATGAAAGGAGCCATAGAAGTAGCAGATAAAGTTAATACTGTCAGTCCTACGTATGCGAAGGAGATCCTGGATCCATGGTATTCTTTCGGTTTGGATCCGCTTTTAGTTCAAAAACAATATAAACTGTGCGGCATCCTTAACGGTATCGATTATGTGACTTATAATCCGGAAGATGATCCGAATATTCCCTGTACGTTCAGTAAAGACGATCTGAGCGGAAAAGAAAAATGCAAAAAAGAATTGCTCAAAGAGTTTAATCTTCCAGATGACGGAAGACCATTGGTTGCGATGATCTGTCGTTTAACACAGCAAAAAGGTGTTGATTTAGTCGAGAGAGTACTTGATTACATGCTTGTGCATGGAATGCAGTTTATTCTTCTCGGTACAGGAGACAAGATCTACGAGGATAA
>JAFUBI010000216.1 GCA_017460285.1 Oscillospiraceae bacterium
ATATTTGCTGCCATGAATCCAGAAGATGCACCGGACCCACATACGAGAAGAACATTATGTTTGTTTGCCATGTATTACTCTCCTTTATTCTTTTTGATGATATAACTATACCGAATGCACATATAAGGAACAAACTGTTTTTTGCACTCCCGGTATGCAATTCTGCAAAATGCACAATGAAAAAAAGTTTCCTTTATGCAACTCGACAATGTTTCCGCACTCGAGAAAAACAAGTTCCGAGATTCCATGTATTTTCTGAAACATAATGTAAAATATAATTATCAGCAAACGAAATGATACTTTGTCCGATTATTGTTCGAGGATTCTCATGGCAGACAGAAAAAACACTATAGTTCAGATATTATTAGCACAAAACAGGCAACTGAATGCTAGTCAACTTGCTAGCCAATTGGGTGTTTCTTTGAGAACTCTTCATAACGATCTAAAGCAGCTCAATAACGAATTCCCCGGAGTGATCATCAGCACTCCAAGCGGATACCAGATCGATACAGAAATTGCAAAAACAGTATTAAAGCCTGAACAGTCCTCCATACCAAAGAACAACGCAGAAAGATGCTCGTTCATTTTGAATAAGCTCATTCAGTCCGGCGGTTCTGTAAATATCTATGATCTATGCGATGAAATTTACATAAGCCCGTCTACTTTTCAAACCCTTTTGGGCAGAATGAGAAGACTTACCAGAGAACACGACCTTACACTCACTGTAGCAGGTGAGTTTATTACCCTTTCCGGAGCTGAAAAGAATAAAAGACAATTGATCAGCAGCATGCTGTATTCGGAATCAGGGACTGCCTTTTTTAGTTTTGATGCACTGCAAGAAGCTTTTCCTTCGATAAAAATAGAAGAGATACGCAATGACATCATAGAAGTACTCAATGAGCAGCATTATTTTATCAATGACTACTCACTTATGAACCTTCTCCTGCACGTCGCGATTTCCATTAATCGCATACAAAATGGTTATGTTAACTTAAATGCCGTCTCTGATAAAGTTCCTTTATCATCTCACGAGTATATGTTTGCGGATGAGATCGCCCAAAGGTTGGAATCCCGTTTCAATATTACCTTTTCTGATGCAGAGATCTATGAATTGACTCTTCTGCTGGTCTCTCGTGCGTCATCCGTAGACTTCAACAGCATCACCAAAGACAACATTGAATCCTACATCGGTAAAGACTGCCTCGACCTCGTTCTTATACTGATCCGAACGATCAATGAATACTATGATATCGACCTCCAAGAACAGGAATTCTTTATAAGATTTGCACTCCATATTCACAACATGTTGGTTCGAGCTAACAACCAAAACTTTTGCAAGAATCCCCTTGTCTCCGAGATACGGCAAACTTGCCCCCTCATTTATGATGTGTCTGTTCAATTGTCAGGCATTATCTTAGAACAAACAGGAATCGTGTTAAATGAGGATGAGATCGCTTATATTGCACTCCATTTAGGAGGGGCTATGGAAACACAAAAGGAGATCTCCCGTCTGATTCCCGCGATCTTGTACTGTCCGAGTTACTACAACATGAATATGGACTTAGCTGAACGAATAAGTAGAAAACTGAGCAGTCAGATCAATTTGACAAATGTATATACCTCAGAACAAGAGCTAAGCAATATACCGAAAGACGTCCTTCTTATATCCACCGTGCGTCCTCATCAAGTGTTTGATGCTCCTCTCGTCGTTATTTCTCCCTTTTTAACGAACACAGATACCATTGCACTAACAAAACATATTGAAGAGATCAACATCTCAAACCGAAAAGCATTGTTGCGGAAAGAGTTGTCACAGATCATTTCTCCACTGTTGTTTGAAGTGGGAAACAAGTACTCCACAAGAGACAAACTTCTCCAAGCGATGTGTGCCAAATTGATCCGACTGAATTACACGGATGAGCAATTCCAGTCTGACGTTTGGGAGCGCGAAATGATGTCCTCCACTTCTTTCGGTCAAGTGGCGATACCTCACGCATTGAAGATGCGTGCAAAAAAGACAGGGATGTCAATCTATATCAGCAAAACTCCTCTGGAATGGGGAGACACGAATGTCAGTTTGGTGATCCTTTTGTGCTTCAGCCCAGATGAGCGCAAGATCTTTTATGATATCTTTGAGCCACTATCGATGCTTTTGATGGATCAGACACATTTGAAGAATCTACTCGTCTTGAATGACTACGATAGTTTTGTTAATTATCTGGCTGATCACATGGAGTGATCTGTCAGGCTAATGAGGAATAGCGAAAGGAGATTATTATGAAAACTGTACCAAAAGGTTTCCCAGATGGATTTCTTTGGGGAGGAGCTGTTGCAGCCTGTCAGATTGAAGGTGCTTATGATGTTGACGGACGCGGTTTGTCCACATCCGATATTCACCTCTACAACAAAAACCTTGATCGTGCACATTTAGGTGAAGAAGGTGGA
>JAFUBI010000217.1 GCA_017460285.1 Oscillospiraceae bacterium
CCGGCATTGCCACCTCGTCCCAGATCATCCTTCCGTGATCCGGTCGGATCGGTCCTTCAAACCCTGTCTCATACAGGGCTTTCATGATCTCATACATGTCGAAGTCCCCATCCGAACTCAGGTGTGCTGCTTCTTCGAAGTTGTCCTGTGACCAGAACTTCAGGTTCCTCACATGGGCGAAGTGGATCCGTCCCTTCAGCGAGCGGATCATGTCCGGTAGATTGTTCTTCAGGTTCGTACCGTAGGAGCCGGAACAGAAGGTCACTCCGTTGTGAACATCATCCACCGCCTTCATGAGTCTCAGGATCTTCTCCTTGCTGGTGATGATCCTGGGCAATCCGAACACGCTCCATGCGGGATCATCCGGGTGGATCGCCATCTTGATGTCATACTTGTTGCACACCGGCATGATAGCGTTCAGAAAATAGACCAGATTCTCAAAGAGTTTCTCCTCATCGATGTCCTTGTACAGTTCAAACAATTCCCGCACCTTTGCCATGCGCTCCGGCTCCCAGCCCGGCATGACTGTTCCGTTCATGTCCCCTGAGATCGATTCGAACATCTTCTCCGGATCCAGGGCGTCCACTGCTGCCTGGGTATAGGCAAGTACTGTTGAACCGTCTTCCCTCTTTCTGGCGAGTTCCGTTCTGGTCCAGTCAAAGACCGGCATGAAATTGTAGCAGACCAGGTGGATATCCTCTTTGCCCAGGTTCTCCAAACTGGCGATGTAGTTCTCGATATCCCGCTCTCTTTCCGGAGAGCCGGTCTTGATGGCGTCCGAGACATTGACGCTCTCGATCCCTGCGATCCTCAATCCGGATGCCTCCACTTCCTCCTTGAGGGCGTGGATCTCCTCTCTCGTCCAGAGTTCCCCGGGTTGCTTGTCGTACAGCATGGTGATGACTCCCGTGACCCCGGGGATCTGGCGTATCTGTTTCAGAGTGACGGTGTCAAAACGGCTTCCGTACCACCGAAGTGTCATTTCCATATCTCTTTTTCTCTCTTTCCTGTCGTCTGATTTGTATGTTTTGTGGCATCCACAGCATTTTTGCAAAATCGAAATACGTAGTTGGAGATATCAGCCGCTGATTCTTTTCTTCCCTCGTTTACCCACTCTCGGATGATGCCTAAACTCCCGTATAGAAGGAACTTTGTAAGGAATGGTGCATCCGCTCTCCGCTCTGCTGGGAGCGTCCTGGAAAGTTCCCGAGAGATCGGTTCTTTCATAGCCTGCACCATATGTTCAGTAACTGGACTTCCATCGGAAAAGAGGGAATCATATTCTCTGTGAAGAGCAAAAAATTCCACGACTTCTTCGATAGACAGCGGTGCACTTTGGGGGTCATTAGCGGATGTGCGATAAGCCGTGCCTATCCTTTCCAGCAGTTCCTCCTGGATCTCGACCATGAGATCGGAAGTGTTGTCATAGTGTCTATAGAAGGTTGTCCGATTGATCCCGGAAGCTTGACACAATTCGCTGACACTGACCTCATAGAGTGGTTTTTTCTTCAGCAGTTCCAGCAGCGCATCTTTGAGTATGCGCTTACTGAGTGCAACACGTTGATTATCCATTTTAACTCTCCTGCAACATTTTCCTCACTTTCTGTTGCGTTAAAATCAGAAATGAGTTTGTTGTTTTGAACTATTGAGGCTTCACAGGTTATGATCCAGTTGAAAAGAAAACAACCACATGGAGGATATAGAAAATGCGTATTATAACAGCGACCAGCAATGAAATGAAAAAGAATGCCAAGATCGTAGGCTCAGCGACCGGCGGATTTGCCTTCAAGGGAGGATATGACAAAGTCAACTGGAAACTCGTCCGCCTGATGTGTAACTTCGGATATACCTTTATGCCCAAAGAAAAGGATGTGAGATTCAGCAAGATCGATCTTGGCGGGATCTCAGGCATCATCGCAACGCCCAAAAAGATGGAAAGTGAAGACCTGATCCTCTATATCCACGGGGGAGGACTCGTCTCAGGCAGCGCAAAAGCGACGAAGGGGTATTGCTCCATGTTAGCGAAACATTCTGGCTGTCGCGTGATCTCTATAGATTACAGACTTTGCCCAGAGAACCCCTACCCTGCAGGCATCGATGACTGTGAGACTGCCTATCTTGCTTTGCGCAAGACCTTTCCGAATTCAAAAGTATGTGTCACAGGGGAATCTGCCGGTGGCTTTCTAACGCTGACTCTCACCGTGCGTCTGCTCTCGAAAGGAGAGCAACTTCCGGAATGCCTGCTTCCGCAGTCTCCTCTCTGCGATTTAACAGGAGAGTTGGATCGGTCCTACTACACGATCCGCGATAATACGGTGACTCCAGAGGGTCTGGATCCTTTATTTGATATGTATGCTCCCGGTGTTGACAGAAAAGATCCTGAGATCTCTGTGTCCTACTGCGACCGCTTGGGAGAATTTCCTCCAACGCTCATGAGTTGCGATTCAAACGAGACGCTCCGTGCGGATGCGGAAGATCTCGAAAAGAAGATGAGAACTGCTGGTGCCTGCTGCGATCTCATCATGTTGGAGAACTCCTTCCACGCCTGCTCCACATTGGGCACAGGGTCGCCTGAGACCTTGGAACTCATGCAGGAAGACATCTCCTTCATGAAAGCTTGCTTCCGTGGAGAACGCCCCTCCGTTGGATAAAACTCTTACCCCAAAACCATCAAAAAATCACAGAAGACGCCGGCCGCGAGGCAGACGTCTTTCTTGTTACTTTTGAAGTACACGCGATACTTCCCGTCTGTTGATCAGACAGTTATCATGGATTTTTGCACAAAGGAAGACATTCGTGAGGACTGATGTTTCTCTCACGATCTCGCAGGATCTTTTCGCTGATCGTATCATCGCGCTGTCTCCTTTGCCCCTATTATATCATTTGCGTATCTTCGGAAGTTCCTTTCCCAAACCTTCCACTGTTTCCAGGGAGATCATAGAGCCAAGCATGCGGAACAACTTCTCAAGAGGAACAAAATCGAGGATCGTATAGGTGATCTTTGGGATCTTTACTCCGCTGCTCACATCCCCATAGCGCTCCGTCATGCCATGGATCATGGGATAGTAGTACTTGTCCAGCACCGCTTTCCCTTCCTTGCTCCTTTTGATGCGGATCGGAGCATCTTTCAAAGAGAAGTAGCCTTTTTTCACTTCCACATCGAACCAGTTGTGGACCATCATGGTCTCTGACTGATACTCTGCCGGTTTTTCTTCTACTTTTTGAACAGTCATGCTGTCCGCCAGTTCTCCGCTGCGGACCTCGATCTCATGGGAACCAGCCAGTTCGAAATTGAACCGGAAGATCCTCTCTCCCTTTTGTGTCTCAACGGGTTTCCCATCCACATAGAGCGTCACCTCTTTCTGGTTGGAGTAAACTTTAAGCTCTGTCTCCGCCTCAACTCTCTTTTCATAGCGCTTGCCACAGAGGTGGACAAAAGGCTCGTCGGAAAAATACGCTTTGTAGATGTAAAAGGCGTCCTTGCGGGTCTTTCTGTCGATGGTGACAAGACCTTTCTGATTCTGCCCCTTCTTTCCTCCTTCATTCCGCGCATCCGCACCGAAGTCAAAAAGGTTCCATGCGTAGATCGTCCACAGGTAAGGACGCTTAGACCACATCTCCAGGATATGTTCATGATAGAGACACTGATAGGCTTCTGTATAGTCTCCTTTGATGGGCTCCGCTGTCTGATACTGGATGTTGGCATCTGCGCCGTATTCGCTCAGACCGATTGGAGCTTTCGGGTATTTCTTGTGGTATTTGTCCAGGAACTTCTCATTCTGTGGCAGATCACCGACATACCAACCATAATAGAGGTTCCACGCGCTGACATCTGTCAGCCTTGCGATGGGTTCCTTTGTTTTCAAAATGAAAACGTGCGCCATTGTCGTAAGACGAGTCGGGTCTAACTTATGGGCAAGGACGTTGAGCAGTTTGTGGTTTTCCTCAAGGTCCTTGGTGACGCCGCCCTGCGTGGTGATCTCGTTGGAAAGTCCCCACACGATGATGCTTGGATGATTGTAGTTCTGAACGATCAGTTCCTGCATCTGGGAAAGCGTGTTCTCTCTCCCATCCTTCATATGCGCAGTGATATAAGGGATCTCTGCCCAGACGATAATTCCCTTCTCGTCACAGAGATCATAGAAATATTGATCGTGCTGGTAGTGAGCTAGTCTAAGAGTGTTGACGCCCAGTTCGAGAACGATATCCATGTCCTCTTTCAGATCCTCTTTGGATACTGCGTTTCCTTTCGCCCAGCGGTCCTGATGCTTGGACACACCTGCCAACCGATATTCCTTGTTGTTGAGAATAAAACCTCTCTCCGGGTCGATCTCATATCTTCTACACCCGAATCTGGTGCTCACTTCATCACCGGAAGAAGAAACAGCCGTCGCCTCATACAGGAAGGGGTCTTTTTTTCCGTTCCAGAGATGAGGATTCGGAATCACGAATGATGTTTCCGCCTTTCCGTCTCTCACTTCCGCTGTCTTCTCTTCACCCTGAAGGCTGAACGTGACGGTCCCGGAAGAGATCCAGGCTTCCATCTTTACCTCACAGGAAGACAGATCCTTGGAAACTACAGGAGTTACTTTAAAGCCTTCCCCTCCGAAGTGATCCAGCTGAAAGTGCTCTTTGGGAACTCCCAGGAGCCATACATCCCGGTAGATTCCGCCGTAGAATGTAAAGTCCGCTTTCTGGGGATAATACGTCTCCGAGTATTCGTTGTTCGCCGTCACGACAAGAACGTTATTGTCCTGAAGATGCGGAGTCAACTCAAAGCGGAAAGTAGAATATCCCCCGGTATGCCTTCCCAATTCGACTCCATTCAGAGTAACGGTGCTCACCATAGCCACGCTGCGGAACTCGACCCATATCTCGTCTCCGTCAAGGACGGGTCTGGTAAACTCTTTCCGATAATATCCGGTCCCTCGGAAATAGTCGTTTCCACCGTCCTGTCCATCTGTACTGTTGAAGCAATGTGGAAGACTGACCTGCTCTGCGTCTGCAAAACCGCTGTCCTTGGAAAAAGACCATCCCTCATTCCAAAGTTCTTTCGTTCTCATCGTTATTCCTTTCGATGCCATCATTTGAGTTGCGCAACAATTTGTTTCTTTTACTCTTTAATGATACGTCAGAAAGGGAGGTCTTTATTGCAACATTCTAAGATAAATTACAAAAAATTCATGTTGTTTTCGTCTTCTTTCTCCTTTTTCATCCGTCATACCGGTTGCCTCTAATCTGTGCCAAATCCAGTCTCCTTTTTCAACATTCCATAATCGCTCGCTAGATTCTTTTTGTTCCTATTTATTATCTAAATTTTAGGAATTTTCATTAAAATAGTGTAGTCTTTCTTGTATCGTTTTATGCACAATTTACATACGATCCTTGATTTTGATTTTATTTGGAGGAAATCATGAAAAAAACAAAAAAGGAAAGATCCCCGGAAGCCGTTGGTTTTAAAGAGATTTTCGGTGTTACCGCTCTTCAAACAAATAACGGTCTAGCAGCAATCTTCATGTCAACCATGTTCATGAACTACATGACCGACTATGCTGGATTGGGCACATGGGGAGCTACTCTGGCGACCACTCTTCTGCTCGCAGCAAGAATCATTGACGCAGTGGACGACCCGATCCAGGGCTTCATCATGGACAGCGGCAAAGTTGGAAAACATGGTAAATATAAACCTTTCTTCCTTCTTTCCATCATTATGACCGGACTAGGAGTCATTGCTCTGTATTCCCTCCCAGACGCCATCACAAAAGCACCCTGGCTTGTAACAATCTGGGTCATTTTCTTCTATTTCGTATATGACATCGGCGCTTCCTTCTACAACCAGAACCTTCTGTACCGCACTATGACCAGCGATCCGGAAGAGAGAGGAAAGCTCCTTATTGGACCTCGTCTTTGGGTCATGATCCTCGGTATGCTCGGTTCCGCTATGACAACGGTTCTCGTATCCATTCAAACCGCCACCGGAAGCTATAAGACAGCGTACATGATACTCGCAGGTGTCTCCATGGGCATCTCCTGTGTCGTCTCCTTTATCGGATGGCTCCTGTGCAAGGAAAAACATGTCGTCGAACAGGACGAAGAGGACAAAGTCAAATTCTCCGACTTTATCGATTTGATGAAGACCAACAAAGCCATGATGATCGATTTCTTCAAGAACATTTTCAGCGGTTTCATTTGGACTTTCCTTTTCGCAGCTCCTTCCTACTATGTCAAATGGGCATACTGCGCAGATCCTGCTACAGGAGCTGTTGACATGGAGAAACTTGGGACCTATTCGATGATCGTCTCTCTTATGATGCTATTCCCGCTCCTCGTCGGAACAATCGTGGCAAACCCCCTCCTCAAGGCTTTCAAAGGCGACATCGTCCGCATGCACCGCTTTGACCTGCTCATGCAGGGAGTCGGCGGTCTGATCATGTTCATCGGCCAGCTTCTTGGCGTTCTCCAGTCCATGCCCGCTGTATTCTTCGCTTCGATGTTCGTTATGGCGACCTTCATCGGTATCGACTTTATCCCCGGATCCAGTATCGGTATGGAGATCATGGACTATACCATCTACAAGACCGGCAAAGACCGCTCCGCATTGACAGGCGTTCTAGGCAAATTCCTTGAGAAGGCTCAAAATGCTGTCTCCTCCGCACTAGTCGGTCTCATCCTGATCGCTGTCGGCTACAATGTCGACTCCGTCACAGGAAACTACATCGGCGAACTTTCCAAATTCCCGACTATGCTGACCGGACTTACTGTAGTTATCGGCTTGCTCCCGGCTCTTATGGCGATCATCTCCGTCCTGATCCTCCGCAAATACCCCATCGACCAGGAAGAAAGAGAAAAAATGCGTGCGTACATTGCTGAGCATCAGTCCAAAAAAGTTGAAGAATAATCTTTGATCTCGCACAGAACGCCGGCTTGCGCAGCCGGCGTTCTTATTTCGCGCATATTTCTTATTTTCTTTCTCCAAGGTCTATTTTGCAGCGAATCCGGGTTTGACAATAGAAAAAAGCCGACTCAGGAACGCTCGTCCTTGTCGGCTTCGGTTCTTTCTTTGTTTTGTATCAGAAATCCTTGACCGTATGTCGCTCCTCAGAAACGATCCGCTTCTGCTGTGCTTCGATCTTAGATATTATCCGATCACTCTGTAATAGCCCATGCCCGGACAGGCAGACCAACGGCATTCTCGATGTTTGCCCATGCGGCAACGAGGACGGCGCCGGCAGGTTTCACCTGATCCAGATTGCTGAGAACTTCGATCTGAAGTTTTCCCTGGGTGAGAACATATCTCTCGCACTCCAGGTCACCGACTCTTGCGGTCTCCACGGAAGCATCGGTATCCAAAGCTTCATGTCCGTTCGCCGCAGCGTTTCTCTCCTCATAGATGTACTTTAAAGCTTCGAGAGACCAGCCGGGGAAGTTCTCACTGCCATCTTCCGCAATACCGGAAAGCGCATTCATGTCCGGCCAGTTTTTGTACCAGTCGGTGCGAATCGCTACAAAAGCACCGTCTGGAATGTCGCCGTATTCTTTCTCATAGTCCTTGATATCCTGAGCTGTGACGACATAGCAGGGGTTCTCCTTGACCTTTTCAGAAACATCGACGACACAGAGTGGGAACACACCGTCCTTTACGTTGAACTTGTCCGACAGAGGAGCGCCTTTGACGAAGTGTCCGGGGAAATCGATATGTGTACCGAACTGTCCGGGGAACTTGAATGTTTGGATCTGGCACTCGAGCATCGGGTTGCCCCAATCAAATACGACTTTTCCCAATTCAACAGAACCTTCCGGGATGCCGCTCCAATAAGGACTGTCGTTGTTCAGCGGATGGGTGAGATCTACCCATTTCAGTTTTTTTGTTTCTTCCAATAATTCCCATAGTTTGTACATCGCTGTTTCCTCCTGTTTAAATTTACACGTTCGCGTTGTTCCGTATTGCCGTTATCATACCAAATTTACGCTTGGTATCCTAGTGTTTTCGTCCGGATCTTCCCTCAATAGATAAGTCCGTATTTCTTGGAAAAACGCTCAAGGATCCCCTTCTCGATGTTTCCTTCATATAGTGCTCTTCCCTGATAGTTTTTCAGCATCCTCTCCAGCACTTCCGGATCCTCACAAACGATACACAAAGGCTTCTCCATCTCGTACATATCATCTGTTAGGGCTTCCGCATCCGCCATGTCCCGAAGCCGTACCGAGATGAAGGGATCGCTGCTCTCGTTCTCTTCCTCAAGATCGTCCGCCAAGTCATTCGTCACTTCGATGATCTTCCCGCATCTCGCAGATTGGTCGATCTCAAAGACTTTTTTCTCTGTGGCGCAGATCAGTTTATCCTTCACCTTGGGATCTGGAGCCTTCATCTCGAGCCCCTCTAATGCCTTTCGTATCACTTCAAGATATCTCTCATCTGTACCGCAGCACCCGCCGAAAAGCTGAACTCCGCATTTAGCATATTCGGGAATGCACTCCTCGAATTCGGAGGGATCACAGACATAGACCGTCTTTCCACCCACCATTTTAGGCTTCCCCGCATTTGGTTTCGCCGCCAGAGGCACTTCTGCGTATCTGGACAATCTTGCCAGAGATGGGACCATGTCCTTTGGACCGACCGAACAGTTGAGTCCAAAGACATCTGCACCCATGGACTGCAGGATCACCAGAGCAGCCTCCACATCTCCGCCTGTGAGGGTCTTCCCCCTCTCATCACAGGTAAAGGACACGATGACCGGTTTTCTGCTTCTGTTCTTCACGGCGGTGATCGCCGCTCTGGCATCGGAGAGGGTCATCATGGTCTCGATCACGAACAGATCGACTCCTGCCGCTTCCAATCCATCCACTTGCTCCTCATACGCCTCGACAAGTTCATCGAAAGTAGCTGTTCCCAATGGTGTGACAAACAATCCCGTCGGAGCGATATCCCCAGCGACTAAGACTTTTCCATTTGCTGCCTCCTTAGAGAGACCCGCCAGTTTCCGGTTATATTCGGATGTCCGGTTGAATATCCCGTTCTCCTCCAATTTGACCCGGTTCCCTCCAAACGTTGGGGTATAGACAACATTGCTGCCGGCATGGATGTACCGCTTCTGGAGCCCGATAATGGAATCCGGATTGTCTAAAACCCATTGCTCGGCACAGATCTCACCTGTATAACCGATCTTCTGGAGCTCCGTTCCGGTGGCCCCGTCCAAAATAAGGGGCAAATAGATCTCCATTTCTCAACCTCCAAAACATGTGCGACATATATGACCCAAGAAATAACGCTATTCGTCCTTTTCGACGATATTTCTGTTAATATAGCATACTTGTCCTCCCCTGTCACAGAAGGCTTTGCACCAAATTTGGTCTTTGTATTATGGTATAATAAAAAACCAGAACGATATGCTTCTTGGGAAGGGTGATTGGGAAAGATGATTCAGGAAAAATACTCAAAAATCGAATCCCTTGCCGTTGATATCGGTTTCCAAGCCGCTCCTTTAGATCCTTCCATTCTACAGGCAGATCAACGCGTTCGGGAAATGTGTGCTGAGAACAGGTGTAGGAAATACGACGCGTCCTGGTCCTGCCCTCCTGCCTGTGGTCCTCTGGATGTCCTCTCCCAAAAGATGCACAGTTACTCCGACGGAATCCTTCTCACTTCTGTGATCCCCATAGACGGGGATTACGATCTGGATGGGATCCGAAAGGGTGAAATTCTCCACAAAAAGAACTTCGACACCCTCGTCCGACAGACTCGCATCTTGTTTTCAAACTGCATGCCTCTTGGGGCGGGAAGCTGTTCCAGATGCGTGAAGTGCACCTATCCGGACGCTCCTTGCAGATTTCCGGATAAACTGTACCCCTCTATGGAAGCATGCGGGCTGTTCGTCAGCAGAGTGTGTGACCAATGCGGTCTGAAATACAACAACGGTCCCGGTACCATCACCTTCGTTTCCCTCATCCTTTTCTAGGAGAACCTATGCAACCCAAAGAGATCCTTTATGAATTACTGAAAAAAGACGGCAGGCCGGAACGCCAGTTGTGCCAATACGAAGCATTTAAGATGGTCCGCGACCCTGTTCGCGTTTATCTGCGAGCAGGTGTGGAGAGAGGTAAGGTAGGCGTCATCAATCGATGGGGCGTCACCATCGACTACCCCGAGGATGCCCCTGGCGCTATGCCACACATCACTCCCGAGACAAAAGTCCTGAAAGATATCACACGCTGGAGGGAGCAGGTCCATGCTCCTGATCTTCTGTCGAACGTTACCGAAGGATGGGAAGAAGCCAGAAAAGAGGCAGCGGCAGCATGCGGCGATTCCTACCTCTCACTGTGCATCATGGGAACCGGGCTCTTCGAACAACTCCACTATCTCATGGGGTTCGAAGACACTCTCACCGGATTTTATGAACATCCGACAGAGATGCATGAACTCATCGATTACATCCTGGAAAACAGGCTTGATTATGCCAGGCTCCTCGTGGAGGATCTTCATCCGGGAGCCATCCTCTCCCACGATGACTGGGGAACAAAGGATTCCCTCTTTATGGATCCGGATACGTGGCGGACTTTCTTCAAAGAACCGTATCGAAAGTTCTATTCTTACCTCCGCGAGAACGGCGTCATCGCGATGCATCACGCGGACTCCTATCTGGTTCCAATCGTAGAGGATATGGCTGAGATCGGTATCCAGATCTGGCAAGGTGTTCTTCCGGAAAACGACATCCCCACACTTCAATCCGTTTTGAACGGAAAGATGGTCCTTATGGGCGGTGTCGGAGCAGCTATAGACCGCGCGGACTCAACTGAAGAAGAAATACGTTCCTACATGCAGGTCGTACTGGAGAATTGCTGTCCAGGAGGGCACTTTATTCCCTGCCTGACCTATGGTGGTCCCGGATCTGTCTATCCCCATATCTATCCGGTGATCGACGATGAGATCCGGAAATACAACAGCATCGCTCACATCAATCTTCCGCGAAGCGGGCAGCTCCATAGAGATGTCAAAACCACTGTCTCCTCATCCGTCTCGGAAGTCGAGATACAGGAAACAGAGGATTCCTCCTCCCTGATGGACAGACTGGCAAACTCTCTTCGGAAAGGTCGAAGCAAGGCCGTTCTGAGCGGGGTGAACGAAGCGCTGGAAAACGGGTTCGACCCTCAGGAGATCGTCTCGGGCGGTCTGGTCAAGGGTATGATGCTTTTAGGCGAGGACTTTTCTGCTGGCAGAGCCTTTATTCCGGAGATGCTGGTCGCGGCGAAATGCATGACTTCCGCATTGGATGTTCTCAAGCCTCTCCTTCAGGAAGGAGCGATGCAGAAGATTGGAAAAGTCTGCTTAGGCACGGTGAAGGGTGACATGCATGACATCGGGAAAAATCTGGTTCGTATCATGCTGGAAGGCGGCGGATTCGAAGTCGTAGACCTCGGTGTTGACGTTCCGGCAGAGAAGTTTGTGGAAGCTGCCATTGAACAGCGGTGCGACATCATCGCCTGCTCTGCACTTCTCACCACAACGATGAATGAGATGCGCAGGGTCGTGCAACTTGCAGTAGAACAAGGAATCCGTGACAAGGTATTTATTCTGATTGGCGGTGCTCCGGTGACACAGTCCTTCTGCGATGAGATCGGTGCAGATGCATATACGGATGACGCTGCGCAGAGCGTCCTTGTCGCCACGAAACTGATGGAATCCAAAAAGCACAGCACATCCTGCAATTAAATAAATGGCGTATAGGAGAAAACGATGAAAAGGCAGGTCTTCAACCCCTATCTTCCCTTATGGGAGTACATCCCGGACGGAGAACCAAGAGTTTTTGACGGGAGGCTCTATATCTTTGGAAGCCATGACAAGGCAGGTGGGAAGAGTTTTTGCCTGAACGATTATGTCGCCTGGTCCTGCCCGGAAGACGATCTTTCCGACTGGAGATACGAAGGCGTGATTTTCCGAAAGAACCAGACTCCATGGAACACAAAAAACGAAGTCTATTATGCTCCGGATGTCGTGCGTGGGCTCGATGGGAAATACTATCTATATTATTTCGTGGCAAATTCCAGCATCCTGTCTGTCGCAGTCTGTGATACCCCTGCGGGGAAATACGAGTATCTTGGCGATGTTCATTTGAAGGATGGCAGAGTCTACGGCACCTCTCCTGAGGACTGGTTCACTTTTGATCCCGGTGTTCTCGTGGACGACGATGGAAGGATCTGGCTCTACACCGGAAGCGGACAACCCTCGAACGGCAGGTTCGGTCACGAGGTGAAAGGCTGTTTCGTCATGGAACTGGATCAGGACATGCTCACCGTCATCAGTGAGCCCAAGATCGTCCTCCCCGCCGATTGGGATATGAAAAGACCTTCTTTCTTCGAAGGACCATCGCCCAGACACATAGGCGATCTCTATTACCTCATCTATCCCACAAGTGATCAGACAGGACTCAACTATGCCACCGCCAAATCTCCTACCGGTCCCTTCTCCCATCAAGGTCCTATCCATTCCACAAGCGAGATCGGATACCATGGAACCACCATGCGAAATGCTGTCTATCCAATTGGCAATAACCATGGAAGTCTGGTGTGTGTAAAAGGTCAATGGTACATCTTCGACCACCGCATGACCAATGGCAGCATGTACAGCAGGCAGGGCGTCGCGGAACCCGTAACGATCCAGGAGGATGGATCCATTGAAATGGTGGAAGTCACCAGCTGTGGTCTCAACGGAAAACCGTTGGAAGGAATCGGCACCTACCCTGCAGGTATTTGCTGCATTCTGTACAGAGATTGGCTTCTTCGCAATCCAGCGGCTGGAAACCCAATGGTGACCCAGTCTGGGGAAGATTACGTCCCGGCAGAGCCTTCTTCTGTCAATCACGAGATCAATGTCGATACCGAAGAAAATGCGCCGGACTCCTTTGTTAAAAACATCAAGAACAATTCCGTGATCGGTTACCGGTATTTTGATCTTTCAGCCACTAAAGAGATCTCCTTGGAATTGCGAGGAAGAGGAAAGGGAACTTTCGAAGTATCTGTCTCAGAAAATGGGGATCCCGTTGCAGAAGTCCCATTCGATTCTTCCAAAAACTGGTCCTGGAGTTCTGCTTCCCTCAACTTGAAGAATCTGACTGGTTTGCTCGACCTGTGCAGATTACCGATCTTTCTCCGTTACAAGGGAAAAGGTGCCCCTCAACTTAAATCGATCGATCTAAGGTAGGCTGTCATATCCCTAATCAATGGTATTCGCTGTACCGTACGAAAAAATGCATTTAAAAAACTGTGAAGAAACATGCGATCCTGCTAAGTTCCTTCACAGTTTTCTTATTCGATTCTTTCAATCATGCTTTGGCGAAGATGGAAACTTAAGTCTGCCGGACCACAGATCGTAAGCCTGTTCCGCATCGATGAAACTGCGATTGATACTGGGATCGTTCACAGACTCCATGACTGCCATGTCTTCCTCGTTCAGTTCAAAATCAAAAACATCAAAGTTCGACTCGATCCTCTCCTTGTGTACAGATTTGGGGATCATGATCGTGCCACGCTGCAGATTCCACCGGATGACGACCTGTGCAGGTGTCTTCCCAAGTTTCTCAGCCAGCGCGACGATGGTCGGATGTTCAAGGATCTCCTTCGTCCTTCCAGTACCGCCAAATGGACTGCTCGCTTCCGTATAAATGCCTTTGCTTCTGCAGAAGTCGAGACGATCCTGCATGTTGTTGATAGGATCGATATGGAACTGGTTCACCGCAGGGACGACTTCCGCAACATCCAGAAGCACGCCGAGCTGTCGGTTGTTATAGTTGGAAACACCTATCGCTCTTGCTTTTCCGGCTTTGTAGTACTCTTCCATCGTCTTCCACGCTGCAACGTTCATCTCATCCAGCATCGGAAAATGCAGAAGCATGAGGTCCACGTAATCCGAACCCAACTTTTCAAGAGTCTCGTCGAACCCTTCCGCTGTTTTCCCGGCGATGATATCGGCGGGCAGGATCTTTGAGGTGATGAAAACGTCCTCTCTTTTGAGACCCGCTGCCCGGATACCTTCAACTACGGAATCCTCGTTCTGATACATCTTCGCTGTGTCGATGTGCCGGTATCCAGCTTCTAGTGCCCACTTTACAGCGTTTACGGTCTCTTCTCCGCTTTTTGTTTGGAACACGCCAAGTCCAAGTTGAGGAATCACTAACCCATTGTTTAATGTTAAATAGAGCATTTCTAAACTTCCTTTCCGATCATTTGGGTCTTCCTGCGCTCATTGTAGCACTCTGCTGTAGCAATACAATCCTTTTCAATACTCCCCTTTAAGGACACGACAGAAGAACAGTCCGATTCTCTCGTAGAAGATATCTCCATCGAAGAAACCGTGTCCCTGTCCGGGAACGATACAAAGTTCGACCGGATTCCCTCTTTCTCTCGCAGCCAAGTAGAAATCCAATGTCTGCTTTGTCGGAACGAGCCTGTCCATATCCCCATGCATCAGGAGCATGGGAGGAAGAGGGTCACCTGCGTACTTCATTGGACTTGCTGCCCAGATCAAGTCCTTCTTCTCTTCAATAGTTCCACCAAAAAGCAACTGGAACAGTTCATTTCCACCTGCCTGCTGAACGCTTGCCACCATATCGTACGGAGCATACCAAGGAACCGCAGCCTGAATAGCGCTGGATTGATCCAACCATCCGCCTTTCCCTTCAAATTCTTTGACATTTCCTGTTACAGCAAGCAGCGCGGTAAGGTGTCCCCCTGCGCTCTCGCCCCATGCACCGATTTTGTTTGGATCGATCCCAAATTTCTCAGCATTTGCTCTCAGGAATCGGACAGCGCATTTGCAGTCCTCGATCTGTGCAGGAAAAGGCGCATGCTTCGCAAGGCGATATTCAATGGATGCGCATACAAATCCAAGTTTGCTCAATCGAGCCATTTCCGGTTCAGGACGATATTTTTCTGTAAGTTTCTCATCGTTCCAGCCACCACCGTGGATCCAAATGATGACAGGGAGATCCTTCGCTCCTTCCGGAGCCCAAATATCCATGTATTGTCTTGGACTCTGACTGCTGTATGGAACATGCTCCCAGTATTTGAGGCCTTCTTTGTCCCAATCCACCCGCTCTGGTTCGATCACTCTCGCGATAGGTACCTCTTCGATCTTCTTGTAGAAAAGCATGTTCCTTTTACCTCCTCTCCCCTAGTTCAAAAAGTCTATAGGATATCCATTAGTTGAGAAAGGCTGTCTGCGAAAACATCCGGCATCTCTTCCTCACGACTTATATCCCAAAATCGTGCAGGACCTTGTCGGATCCATATCGTTCCTGTTCCTCTCATCCTCTTGAGCATCTTCCCTTCGCTCATCTATCCAACCTAACCCTTGGATCCGCCAGAGTATAGAAAAGGTCCGTCAACAGATTTCCAACCAAAGAAGCAGCTGTGTAAAACACTTCCAGACACAACACCATCTGGAAATCCGAGTGAGTCAATGCATCCCAGAAAAGTGTTCCAGTACCCACCAAAGAGAAAGTCGTTTCAATAACAAGAGATCCTCCGGTGAAGATCCCAACGACCCATCTACACAGACTGTTGGAGATCGGAAGCAGGGCGTTCGCCCATGCGTGCGAGTAGATAACGACCTTTTCTTTCAGCCCTTTTGCTCTCGCTGTTTTGATGTAATCCTGGGATAAGGTATCGATCATAGCAGCCCGCACGATCCTGGTCATGCTCGCCATCCCAGTAAACACAAGGCAAATCGTGGGAAGGAACATATAGTAGAGTCTGTCGATCAGCATCGGGAGCCCCTTTACCAAAAGACCAGGTGTCTTGCTGCCTCCAGCGGGAAACAATCCCAGCACGACCGCAAAAAGGAAGATCGCCAACAGTGCTATCAAATACGATGGAATGCTGTAGCCCACCAGCGTGACCGTCTGTATCATTGCGTCAGCCGGCTTTTTGTAATGGACAGCGCAGAATATTCCGAGCGGTATGGTTATAGCCAGCGTGATCAATGCAGCAACTGTGTTCAAACACAGGGTATTGATGAGCTTTGGCTTCAGCACTGCTATACTTGTCCTTCCGTAATAGGAACTTTCACCGAAATCTCCCTGAAGCACACCGCTTCGGATGCCGTCCGGTCCCTTGGTCAGCCCCATCCAGTCGCAGTAGTTGGAAACGATCGTGTCCACCATTCCGGAGAAATACTGCCATTTGGTCTCTTCCACATCCGGATCGACATATCGGTACATGACCGGATTGCCTGGAACCAGACAATACACCACATATAAAAAGAAGGTTATGATCAGAAACGTGATCAGCATCATCCATACACGTTTGGCAATGTATTTGCCCATGTCAAAACCTCCTGTATTTTTTGCAGCACCATTATGGCACAGCGCTGTTCCAAACTCCAGCCCCTGGCACAGTTCGACCGGATCGCAATATAATTGTTTCGCACTTTAAATAAGTCTAGAATACAAGTAGGACGTTTAAACAGAAAGGAGCATCGGCGATCGCCATGAAAAGTTATGTAAGAACAAAGTTGAGGTTCCGGGGAGACCCGGAAGATCTCCGCTCACTTCGGGACAAGATCGCCGAAACTTCCGGAAACGAGGCGATCCAACTTGCTGGTATCCTTCCCGCAGGCAAAGACGAAAAAGAGAGATTAACTCTTTGGGGCACAGTATCGGAAGCAGAAGAGACGGATGTCGTTCTGTATCGCAATGACACGATACTGGAATACTCCTTTGACACGGTGGATAACACACCGGAACCCGTACTGCGCAAACTGGCAAGCGAAAATCCCAGCCTCGATATGAGGGTGCAATGGGCACATGAGGACATTGCACCTGGATTTTGCCGCTGCGGGATCCTGGAATCCGCTCCGGGAACCGGAGAACTCACCGTGGCAGAGCCGGACAACGAGTTTGAATTGGCCTGTGAAGTCTGGGACCGGGATCCTGACGAAGAGCGGCTGGAGCTCGAGATCAACTACATAGAGGAATAACACTGCCTTATAGTACTATTAGTAGATTAACTAGGGTTCTTTCTGACGCATTTCGCCGGACGAACCACCCTCGAAAAAGAAATAGACCCGTGCATCACCTGTTATGGTGCAATGCGCGGGTCTTGTCTGTTCAACATCATCATGAGCGGAGCAGAAATGTGTTCCACTGTTCCCTACTTCTTCCTGCGAGTTCCTCAACGGAGTATTCCGTAAAGGACGCAAGATGTTCCCTTCCGTCGGCCTTTTCTCTGGAGAGCCCATAACAAATGATCTTATGGCTCTCAGGGATGACGTCTATCACACTTCCGATCAATGTGTATAAAGGTGTCGTGCTGTCAGACGCCAAGGAAACAACGCTAAGATCATGATCGCAGAAGAGATAAAGTCTGTCTTCTGCAAACAGATATCGGTATGCTTTTCCATTTATGTACTCATTCTCAGAAAATCCAAGAGAGACGGTCCTCTCAGCAGTTTCTTCCCGGAAGATCGTAAGCGTCCCGCCAGGGAAAACACAGTAGATCCTGTCATCCCGACTGTAAAACGAGGTCGCGTTGTCTCCGGAGAATGGAATGTCATAGATGGGACTTCCATCCTGAGCACATACGTGGAGCGAATCCTTTCCTGAGTACAGCAATTTCCCGTCACAGAAAACCACTGAGTTGAGATCGTTCAGATCCTTTTCAAGAAATACCACGCTGCCGTCCGCCAAGGAGATCAGCACAGGATTTATGTCACCGTCGTTCGCATCATAACTAACTGAGAAAACTCTCTCTCCGTCTTCCGAGATAAGAAGGACTGCCGGACTGATATCTGCCCCTGCAGAGATCAGGAACTCATTCTCGCTGAGATCCGCGCGGATCTCGCGGGAACTCCCTTCCGAAAGGTCACAGATCAAGATCCTGTTTGGATCGTCCCAATCGTGCAGACATAGCAGATCGCCGCGAACAGCGACAGGAGAAGGCGGAAGATACAGCGTATCGATCAATGAGGCTATGACGTAAGAGGGCTCACTATAAGTTAAGCCAAGAGACGCATAAAATTCTGTCACCGGGAGGATCGTCTCATCCGTTCGTACGCCCGTAGCGAGGTCAAAACCGCACAGCACGAAACGCGAAGTTGGAGGATCCACCCTGAGAGCATATGCTGTCCCGTCAAGGATCGTAAGAAGATGATAGGGGCTGCCGTCATTTAAAGTAAGGTCTGCGATCAGCGCCTCTGATGCCGTATCGTAGAACAGAAAGCGATCGTCCACATACAGAAGAAGTTTGTCTTCATTCCTCAGACTGGAGAGCGGAGCATAATCAAAGCCCTCTCCTTCCCAATACCGGACATTCTCGTCAAATAGTTGTGAATAAAAGGATATGTTTCCATCTCGCAATATCACATAAGAACCGGAACAAGGTCCCGCAGAGAGGATCTGTATATCGCTGAAGCCGGATGGGAAGACTCTGACGAGACTTATATAACTTGTGGTCGGATCATAGACGCAGTATTGCCCATCCGCAAGGATGATGTCCGCCTCTTCCGCGCTGACCCGGAACACATCGGCTGTCGTGCCACCTGCATCGGTCTCGCTCAGAACAGAACCATCCATCGATAAGCGGAATATGCTGCTTCCTATCGTGACAAGCAGCTCCTTATCCTCTGAGGGAATGATATCCGCCCCTGTTTGGGACACGACGGAAGTTGTCATGAGAGTCGTCTTCCACAGGATTTCCCCTTCGCGGACGCGGTAAACGTCGTAATCAACGGGGAACAAAGCTGTCACGTAACCTTCCGCATCCGGCAGAGTGGAGGCATCACAGCAGATGATATAAAGATCTCCGTCCTCCGCATAGTGTACGGACAATCCGGATGAGCAGAAAGGGGTGACGGACCGGAATTCCGATTTTTCGAGGTCGAATATTCCTACCCGATCCCTGAGGTGAGACCCTATCGTGACTGCGATCTCACTGCCGTCAGGAGACCAATGTACCTCCTCTATGTACCCCTCTTCCTCCTCAGGAAGCGGCAGGCTGAGGAAAGGCTCTCCGGACGATGTCATGATCTGCACTGCGTAGGAATCCGCAGCACAGATGAGTTTTTTGTCCGAGTTCATCTCGATGTAGTTGCTCAGCATGTATTTGAGTGGGATCTGCCACTGCACGGTCCCGTCCTGCGGCGAGACAGCGTACACCGTACCGGAGACACAGATGAACACGTCCCCGTCTTTTCCAAATACCGGCGCGGATGAGGAGGAATAGGGACCCAGGTCGATGTGACCCGTTTCCTCCCGCGTCTCCAGATCGATAAAGTGATATGTCCCAAGACGATCCAAAGCGGCGAGGTAAGAACCATCATCACTCATGGAGAAGGACTTGATGTCGTTGATCGTGTCGATCCTCCAACTTTCTAGGAAGTCGTTTGGCATCGTATATGCAAAAGATGAAGACGTCAGAGCCATCACAGCGTCGTCCACCACCGGTCTGTCGTCGTTGCCCACTGCCTCCAATGCCTTTTCAAGAGCAGAATACCTGTCCCCTCCCTCAAGTGAGGAAAGCGACTCCCGTGAAAGCATCTTGGACTCGTTTATCTGAGATTGTCTGAAATTGCGGTTTATCTGCGCATTGCTCCAGAGCAGATAACTGATCGCGACTGCAGCCGCGCAGAACGTTACGGTCAGGATCGTTGCCATGCGGCGGCGCCTGTACCGCTCCTGCCTCAGCATCAACTCGTCGTAGCCGCAGCCAATTATCGCAGCCACCAGTCTGGGAAGTTCTATTCGCCTCGCCTGGCGGAAACTGCCTCGAAAATCGCATGCCAATGGCTCCGCGGGTACCGTTCTGGTAAAAACGGTGCCGTCATCGGCGATATCTGTTTCCTTGCGGGTCAGCAGAATGTCCGGGAAGATCTCAGGAGGCTCTCCGTCCGAAAGAACGCAAAGAATCCTATCCGCACTCTTTCTCTCCACGAAAGTCTCCAGTTCATGCATGCACCACGGGGACTTGACGTAATCGGGAGAACAAACGACGATCAGGAAGTCCGATGCCTCCAGCGCATCATCCAGTTTCCGGGACAGATCACTGGTCATCTCAAGGTCTTCTTGATCCCGGAACACCTTATCGATCCTGTCCTTGCCGTAAGCAGTTCGGATGCTTTTGGGTATACGGAAACGCTCCAGCGACTGCTGGAGTTCTTTTGCTACTTCGGTATCTCTTGGAGTATGCCGATAGGATATAAAGGCATTGTAGTGGAGCGTATCCATTTTCTGTTCCTTATAGAAGCGTTATTTGTTCAAGATCACCGGAAGATTCCTGAGGATCAGGCGATCCGACTCAATAAATCCTGTTGCATTACCATTGGGGTCCACATTCAACTTGATCTCATCTGTGGTCTTTTCCACATCGGGAAGCTCTTCCAGTGGGACCAGCGCAGGATGCAGGAGGAACTCATCCGAACGGATCCTTCGTCCGGAAGTGGACTTGGCGATCGTCTTTGTTTGATCACGGTCCGCCTTGCGCCATCCCTGATATTTCTGGAACGCGTTCCATCTCATATGCTCAGCATCTCCCAGCACCTTCAACTTGCCTGGATCTTCCAGCCATTCTCTTACAAACTCCTCATCGGGCCGTTCGTCTTCTTCTGATTTTTTAGAAAGGATATAAGCGCGGCGGTATACCAGCGCCAAAGCGCTTGCCATGGAGGACTGCATGTTGACGTAACCGTAGAAATCTGAATCTTCCAGCAGTTTCTCTCGTTCCGACCCTGTGACGTCCAGCGCGTTTGGTGTCGTAGCAAGCAAATAGGACAAGTGCACACGCTTTGCTTCTTCTTCCAACTCTGGATCGATCAGCGAATCGTAATCGTATCTGTCCGCTTCATTCCCGAATAGCCTTACGCCGGTGTCACTACCGAGCATCTCATTAAGTTTCTTGTCGGTGATTCGACAGGCAATGGGCGGATAGGACAAATCTTCCTTCCTCGATGCGAAAAATCTTTTGATCCGTTGTGCCAGGTCGTAGTTCATCTCATCATCGTCCGATGTCACGCAAATAAGACTCGGCTCTCCCAGAGAAGAGAGGATATCAAAGAGGTCTGCACTTTCCGGATCCGTATTATAAAAATGTATAGGATAATCTCCATCTGAAGTTCCCGCTCCTGTGTAGGAAGAAAGGGGCTTTTCCAAAATGCCGGGAGAGGATGCTTTGAGATGGGACGCTTCCGCCGCAGCGTTTTTGGATATATAGACAAAGGAGGATGCCGTCTCAGGTCCTGTCATAACACAGACCGCCTGTCTGAGCATGGCTGCCCCAGCGGCACCGCCTCCGACGATTACGACACGGTGTTCTCCCGGGACAGACAGTTCCGTGCAATAGCTCCTCAGCAGGCATATCGCCTCCGAGTCGTGTTCGTCCACAGGTCTCAGGCGTACCTGCTTCCCGTATACCCTGTCGATGTCTCTTGTCATATTCTGGCAATCCGGGGAGGCAGAGAACCTTACGAACACGCGGGAGCGGTCATAATATTTCTTTTTGACAAGTTCTCCACAAAGCTTTGCTGTATCTGTGAGCACTTTTCTGGTGTCCGGCTCAATGATGTAGAATTCGTATTCACGTCCTTTTCGGATGTGGAGGCTAGCTTCATTCCTCTTGAGGAGCAGCGCATGCGCCGCTCTCGCGCGCATTCTAAGGTCTTCGTTTCCGCTACCTTCGTCATTGCAAAACACAGGCATCTCGTCCGGTCGGGACTCAGCCAGGCTTTCCGCTATCGCGACAGTCTTGGAGTTAAGTTGAGAAAAAACGTGGACCTTTTTGTGACCCCGAAAACGGATCCACTCGCTGACCGACCGGGAGAAACTCACCGCAAAAAGGGACGCGCATATGGGCTCAAGAAGGTAAATGATATAAAGCAACACCGTATACACGGTCTTGACCGCCCCAGTGAGCCCTAAAGCGCTGACGATTCCCGGCTCGACAGAAAGGCTGACCAACCCGGCACCGTACCGGAAGCTTTTGAGCCCTATCATGAAGGGATCCTTGTAACTCAGCGCAAAGTATGGCGCAGTGAGCACGGCTGCAGCAATAGATATGCCTGCAGTAAGGCTCAAGGACATTGCCTTCATATCATTTTTTCTTTTGTGCGCGTACACCGCTGTTCCAAGCAATATCAGCAGTGCCTCAGCAATACACCATTCCATTTCTTTTCTCCCCAATTTGTGTGGAACACATCCGTGTCCTTGCAGATCATTTCTTCTTTGCCGCCTTGTATTCATCAACTCTGGAACGCATCTCATCATCCATGTTCCAAAGGAATTTGAAAGATGCCCAGGATCCCAACACTAAGATCCCCGGCAACAGGACACACAACGCTTTTATTCCGCTGATCGTTGATGCAGATTGTACCGCTAATGTGCCCTTATACCCTACCATTCCGAGAAGTAGCATGGCGGCAGAGTTCCCGATCGTCTGACCGACTCTGCGGCTCAGGTTGAAAGTACCGTAGATGGACCCCTCTGTCCTCTTACCCGTGATCATCTCATTGTAGTCGATCGCTTCCCCTACAAGTCCCCATTGCATGTAGATAGAGATGAAGGCAAAGCCCATCGCTGTATTGCTGCAGACGGCATAGACCCAAGGGTTCACGTCAAACATCATCAAAGCTCCAAACAGTAGCACATACATCCCGCAGCTGATCAACAAACCGTAACGGATCAGTTTTTCCAACCCGATCTTCCTGGCGATGATGGGTCCCAAAATAAAGATGAGGATCATCGACGGAGCACTCAGCAAAGTGCCATAGCCGGCGATAGCGATATCTCCCAAAACATCGGCATACATGTAGTTGCTGAGAGTATTCCCAATATACTGCATCATGTTGATGAAGAGAGCATGGACACATAAAGCCACGAAGGGACGGTTGACTTTGACCACCTGGAAAATATCTGTTGCCTTGATATCTCCCTCACTTTCGGATTGAACCCCTGTATTGTTCCGTTCCTCTGTCAGCGCGTAATGAGCAAGGCACATCGCAAAACCAATCAAAGCACAGACAGAAGCGCCGATCGCGTAACCGATCGAGTTGCTCTCCCCATATTTTTTCAAAAACAGGGGCATGATGAACAGTGAGATCAAAGTGGCAGCTGCGCTTCCTACTCCTCTTGCAGAAGAAAGGGCAGCTCTCTCTTCATCGGTATCCGCCATTGCGGACAACAAAGAGCCCATCGGGATATTGAACATGGTATAAGATCCTTCATACAGGATCTTCAGACCGAACAGCAGACAAAGCCTCGCAAGCCCTTCAAACAGACTTGGAACCGACCACAGTGCGATGAACGACACGCACAGCAACGGGGTGGATCTTAAGATCCAGGGACGAAACTTCCCCTTGGAATCGCTGCTGCGGGCATAGGATCTGTCTATATAGGCGCCCATGAGAGGGTCATTGATGAAGTCCCATATATTCCATATGAGCAGCAGGACACCGATCGTTCCGGGACTGATCCCCAAAGCGTCCGTGCAATACATGGAAAACGTACTGCTCATAAGTGCGAAGGTCATGACTCCTCCGGCATCTCCCAGTCCGTAGCCGATCTTATGTTTCAGTTTCAATGAATCTTTTCCTTCTTTCATTGGCTCCTCCCCCGTTCTTTTATATATACATTATTCAATTATAGTGCCGATTCAATTATAGTGCCGCTCTTACGTCAGAGCCTGACCACATTATGGCCCCTCTACGAACCAGACAGGCAGATCATCGATCGTGCAGGTCACTTTAACAATAGCTTCCCCGTCGATCCGTTCCCCTTCTCCTCTCAGTCTGAACCCTCTGGAACTTTTCGGAAAACGCACGGTCACTTCGTTGATTCCCTCATCGAATATCGGGCAAGCCAATATCCTATCTCCGCACATGAACGCGTCCGACTCTTTGTCGTAGTCTTTGTCTCTTAAAAAAACCGGGGCGATCAACGAGGTATTCTTCTCTATGCACTTTTCCATCTGGTCCTTCAGATAGGGTACCAGTTGCTGTCTCAGGTCAAAGATCCGTCTCACCGAATCCATCCTGTCCGGATACAGCCAGGGCATCGTGGATTCTTCACCTATCTTCCACGAATGCAAGACGAACCTCGGCAGAAAGACCCCGTATTGAAGCCAGCGCATGAACAACTCTCTGCCCGGCTTTGGTCCGGAGAAGCCTCCGATATCCGGTCCGAAGAAACAGAATCCCGAAATTGCCATCGTCATCGCCTGGTAGTGATTGTATCTCAGTTCTCCGAAACTGGTATAGTTGTCGCCTGTCCAGGTTGTGGAGATCCTTTGACTCCCCGCTATTGCGCAGCGGGTCACGACGAAGGGCTCCGGATTCACTTCTTCACATGCTTCCCTGCTCGCTTTCGTCATCAGGTAGGAGAATAAGGGCTTTATGAGCCGCGCCGGGATCTCTTTCTTGAAGCCGTGGGCGAGGACCTCCCGATCATGGATGTCATATTCGTTGTTGTCATTCCAGACATCCTCGTATCCAAGATCGACGAGTTTTTCTTTCACACATCTTTTCCAGAAAACATATGCTCCCGGGTGCGTGAAATCCAGATAACTGGCGTTGCCTCCCCAGAACGGGAATTTTGCGGGTGTACCATCCGGATAGTGCAGGAACCATCCGTTCTTGGCGATTTTGTCATACATCGGGTGATCATCCAGAAAGGCAGGTTTGATGTTCGGGACGATCTTCAGGCCTTTGCTCTTAAAATAGTCGGACAGCCCTTTGGGATCCGCTATCTTGTCTCTGTTCCAGTGAAAAACATAGCGCTTATCCCCTATTTGGGTGTACCCACTCGACATGTAAAAACCGCCAGCTTGTATCCCATGTTCCTCACAATGATCGATGAATGAACGCAAGCGTTTGTCCGCATCCTTTGCATCCGTATATTCCATGGTGGAACCGCAGTACTGAAAAGCCCAATCCGGTATTCTTCCGATACCGCCTGTCATGTGTATAAAGTTTCTTATGATCTCACGAACTTCTCCAAAGAGGATGTAAAAGACCATATTCTCTTCTTCATATCGAATCGAATTGAACGCTTCATAGTAGTTGTCGTGTTCCCTGCCGAAATCGATCTCTCCCTCACTGTAGGTATCGTAATAGATCCCGTAGCTGCCCGTTTTGTTTTCACAAATATAAAAAGGCAGATACTTGTAGAGCGGATCGCTGTATTCCGCTCTAAACCCCATGGCATCGTTCGTGTCCAGTTTGTAGTGCTGGAGATTCTTATCCACACCTCCGGATTTATCCCCCAGCCCGTAAATATACTGATTTTCTTCTCTTCGTGTATAGTGAACAGAACCTTCTCCCAACTCACCATCGAAATTGTAAGCCAGTCCATTCCGATCCTGGTACAGGATTCCCTTGTCACTACTTACAGCAATGCGGAAATTCATCAATTCGATCCTGAAATCCAAACCACAATGCCTGAAACATACAGAATTCCCGTTCTCAGTTACTGCCGTCGAACACAGTTCGAAGCCGTCCAACGCCAATTTATCTCTGCCTTCTTGCGTCATTCCCTTATGAGCCGGATCGATGCTGAAGGTCGGGAGGATATCCTCATTTTTGATCAGTGCCACCCGAAGCATGCCTTTTATGAAGTCAATGCGCATAAGGATGCCGTCGCTCTCATATATGCGCGTATGTTCATCGGCATGTTGGAGACGAAACCAGTGATTGAACTTCATGATGCCTCCTGATACGTTCTCAACAATTGGAAAATCGCTTTTTGTCACTGTTTTCCATTCCCATTTTAGCATGTCGCCCTTTCCCGTTGTAGTTCGTTGTCCTCACCTTCTTTTGCGAAGTTGGAATCAAGATCTCTTAGTTCTCTTTTGAGCCTCTATTCATACCTTTGCTCTGCATTGCCATTGCTTCCACAAGCTTTTGTCATAATCACAAAAAAGCTCCTATTTTTTTGTGTAACAAACATGCCAGATGGCACATTTATTTGTGAGAGCTATGAAATACAATACAATTGTCCAAAACAGAATTGTTGACAATTAATTTGAGGAGAATTGAGGTCATGAAAAAGTTATTTGCTCTTTTACTCGTTCTGACTCTTTCGTTTGCTCTTGTCAGTTGCGGAGGCGGCACGACCGCTCCTGCAGGTGATGGTGGCAGTGAAAAGACAGATGATACCCCCGATAAAGTCAGAGTTTGCTTTGTTGCCAGTTATCTCGGTGACAACTCATTCAGTGATGAGTGCGCAAGAGGTCTGAGAGAAGCGGAAGCAGATTTTGATATCGAACTGGATATCCAACAAGTCGGTGATGACGGTGTCATCAATGGTGTCCGTGAAGCTGCTCAAGCAGGATTCGATGTGGTCTGCTGCGAATACAAGGCTGACTTGAAAGCTATGCTTGACAGAGAATCCATGAGTTATCCCGACACGATCTTCTATATGTTCGACTGCGGTGATACCGATTACGTTCCCAACGCGAACGTCCTCTCCATCTGCTTCGCGAACAATGAGTGCGACTTCGTCACAGGCGCTGTCGCAGGTGTGGAAAGCACATCAAAAGTGACCGGATGGATCGGCGGCGAAGAGAACTCAACACTGTATGACTTCCTCGTCGGCTGGACCGGCGGTGTTCAGTACGCAGACCCGACAGCGACCACAGCATACAGCTGGATCGCAGGCAATGATCCCTGGAACGATCCCGCCAAGGCAAAAGAGATCGCGATGTCTTTCTTCAACAACTATGGATGCGATATCTTCCACGGTGTCGCTGGTCAGTCCGGAGACGGTGTCTTTGTCGCTGTCAATGAACTGAGAGATGCCGGCAATGAAGGCATCTGGGCGATCGGTGTCGATACAGACCAGTACGCGATTTTTGCCAACGCAGGCAAGCAGGATACTGCTAACACCATTCTTACCAGTGCCGTCAAACACGTTGCGAAACCCGCATACGATGTGATCAAAGCCCTGGTCGAAGGCGGAACACCTCAACTTGGAAACCGCACAGTCGGTATCGCTGAAGAAGTCGTCGGAGCTGCCGACAATGAATTCTTCCGCGCAAACGCAAGCAAAGAAGCCCAGGATATTCTTGACCAGATCAACGCCGACATCCTTTCCGGAAAACTCGAAGTTGAACACGGTTACGGTCTGAGCATCGATGAGCTCACTGCTATCCTCTCCACCCGCACCATCAACTATCAGCCGATCGGCTGATCTGACGCTGCATGAGGGGCAGACGCGGGCCAATCTTTAAAGAGTAAAGAAAATGGGTTGGACTTGCAGCAAAGTTTGACCCGTTTCTTCTTTATCGCTACTATGAAACCGAACGGATCGTCCGATTCCTGAACGCATTCTTACGATTGCAGAAGCATAAAAAGTCATGAAATACATCAACGATAACGATCTTACAGAAACTTATCTAAAGAGATCCGGGATACAGAAGTATTTTTCTACCGATGTTCACGAGTTCGTGCGACTGGTGTTTTTCCGCAAGGACGAATACCTTTTGTACCAGGGAGTCATAGGCGACTATGTATACCTGCTCTTTGAAGGTGAGGTCAGGATGTGGGCTTACCTGTCAGAGGAGGAACTTTCCAAATTCGACTTTTTCCCGGTCACTGACGTTGAGATCTACGGCGAATTGTCTTCTCTCTGGGGAAAGCCTTCCATTGAAAACATCGCGTGCAATACCGATTGCTACGCCTTTGCGATCTACCTCCCTACGTATAGGGACAGGTTGCTGTGCGACGATCGCTTTATTCGATTCGCCGGAGAAACGATGGCAAAACGGTACAATGCCCTCAACACAAGGCTCCAGCGAGCGATACTACCCACAGATCAGCGCTTTGCGCTCCTTCTGCTCGAAGAGAACAAAGAAGGAGTCTACCGCATCCCCCTGACTGATTCCGCCCAGATCCTGAATATAAGTTACCGAACGATGATGAGACTTGTGGAATCCTTCGCGAACAAAGGACTCATCGAGCGGAAAGGTGTCCGCAATCTGCGTATACTGGATTGGGAGACCCTGAAAACGATGGCGGCGGAAAAACGTTATCAGGGAAGCCACACTGTAAGGGACGAGGAATAGCGTCTGCCAAACAAGTATCCTCCGCCTTGATTCGCGCCTGAGATTCTGTATGCAAACTCCAACTGATAGAGACACTTCCCCGTCAAACGGTATTTGCTCAATAATACTCAACGGTTTCTTTCGAGAGAACGTTATATCGATATGGCACCAAAAAGACGGAAACAAAAATAAAAACGAATATCATTCAAAATACAATCCCAATAGAGGAGGTTATAAAGAATGCCAAGCAAAGCATTTATCGAAGGGCTCTGTCCGGTCCTTCTTGGACCAGAGTCCTGCCTGAGCGAAGAAGACAGGAAAATGCTCAGCGATATGTATGAAGCAGAGGGAGATGCTGCGTGGGAGCCGGTCGCCGGCGATGATCCCCTGGACGAAAGAAGGATCAAACGTGTTTCCTACACCTACCAGGAACTCCGTGAACAGCCGGATAAGATCGCTGAGACGATACGTGAAGAACGGGAAGCCATACGGGAAGCCGCCAGACAGGTCTTCTCCCGAAAAATAAACCAGATCTATATGGTCGGATGCGGTGATTCCGTTGCTGCGCTCCGTGGCAGCAAATATCTGATGCAGCATTTGCTGAGGATCCCCTGCCAGGTATTGGACGCCCTTGATTTCTGCTACTTTGAAAAGGACGTGGTAGATGAAAACACCCTCGTGATCTGCCTGTCTTCTAGCGGACGTACGATCCGCGTCGTAGAGAGTCTCCTTGTGGCGCGCAGCAAAGGCGCGCAGACACTTGCTCTTACGAACACAGTGGGATCTCCTCTTTGGAACTACGCCTCCTCCAAGATCCGCATTCACGCGGAGAGAAAAGGATGGCCGACACAGTCCTCTACTTCCTCCATGGCAATGGTGCAGCAATTCGCACTGGATCTGGCTGAACTCTTGGGGACCTGTGAGGATCACGATAAACTTCAAGCGGATTTTGATTCCATCCCTGAACGTATGCGCAAGGTAACAAATGAGGTCGAACCACAGATCCGCAAGTTCGCCAATGAGCTGGTGGACAGCAACATCATACTGTTCGCAGGCGGCGGACCTCTTTATACCTGCGCTGAATATGGCTGCGCAAAGGTAAAAGAATCCACTCCGAACTACAGTATGTCCATTGAACTGGAGGAATATCATCATTACAACTCCCAGCACGAGGGAGATACTTTGTTTTTGTTTGCCCCTGACGGTCCTACGCAGTACCGGGCTCTTGAGACGATATACGCTTCTAAGGCTCTCAAAGGAAAAGTCATCGCAGTGACTTCCCGTGGAGCGAAGCAGATCATCGAGCAGGCGGATGAAGCCGTCGTCATCGACACTTTCAGCGAGTTCTTTGACAACTATCTAATGTCGGTTCCAGTTCAAATGTTCGGATATTTCCTCTCTGTTGAGATGGTACATAAAGCCGGCGGTGAAGTACCGCAGATCGGGTAAAGATATGGATTACGTGGTGTTAGGTTGTCTATGCATCGACAACATCGTGAATTCGGACGGTGTAAAACGTCTGCAGCAGTTTGGCGGAAACTGCGCTTTCGGAGCAGCGGGGATGCATCTGTGGGAGAGCGGATCCATCGGCGTCGTATCCCGGATGGGATATGATTTCCCAAGGGAATGGATCTCTCAACTGTCGAAAGCTGGGATCGATACCGAAGGCGTACGCAAAGTCGATAAACGCCATATGATGTTCAGCGGCATGCTGTACGACGCCCGTGGCGACAGAAAAGAACTGACTTTCAGTGAGGACCCTGAAGCAGAAGGCGATGATGTGATCATCGGCTTCCCTGTAATGACCCCAGAGATGGTCACCCAGGCTCATGAAGATTTTGCTCCTCTTGCCACAGATATTCCTTCTTCGTATGGTGACGCTGAATATATCATGATCGCTTCCCGCCATTACGACAGGCAGCTTGCGTACGCAAAGCATTTTCGCGCAGCCAATCCAGGCTGCCACATCGTCATGGATCTCGGTCAGGACTATCTCCATCCTTCATGGAAAGAAAAAATCAAGGAACTGTTCTCCCTGGTGGACATCGTCGTTCCCAGTGAGGATGAGGTCAAGAGACTGATGGGAAGAGATTTTGACGACATGGAACTCGCCGCCCGCCTGCTTTGCTCAGAATACGGAGCCAACAATGCCTGCGTGAAAGTCGGCAGAGATGGATGCATCGTCTATGAAAAAGCGAAAGACCTGATAACGCATGTCGGGATCTGTAAAGTTGATGTAAAAGATCCTACAGGTGCTGGAGACAGCTTTTGCGGCGGATTCACAGTGGGTCTCAAAGAGACCGGGAGTTATGTGGAAGCTGCCAAATACGGCGCAGTGTCCTCGTCTTTCATTATCGAGAACTTCGGTGTGGAAGATTCCCTGAAGATAACTCGCAGCCAGGCATTGGAACGCCTGAAAACATTCGGAGGTTGATCAAATGAGATATTACAAAGAGCCCTTCATCACTACATCGATCTGGTTTCCGTATTATGGGAGAAACAACCCTTCCGTCACTGTTTCTGAACTGGAAGAATATGCCATAGAGAACACAAAAGCTTTCATCGACGGCGGTCTGACCAAAATCATGATACAGGATGAAAACCTGAACGGCGGCGCAGCCTATCCGGAGACGATCGCAACCATGTCTTCGATAGGACGTCTTCTAAAACGAGAGTTCTCCAATCTTGAACTAGGCATTATCGTTCAGGCACACGACCCGTATGCCGCTATGGCCATCGCGCAAGCCAGTGGAGCGGATTTCGTCCGCATCAAGGTCTTTTCCGGAACGATGCTCAAGAGCGAAGGCATTCGCAACGGAATCGGTATCGAAGTCAAAAACTATCGCACGATGCTGGGATGCAACGATATAAAGATCTTTGCAGACTGCCAAGATAGAGAAGGCTTCTCCCTCGTCCCCGTTCCGATCGATGTGCACGCAGGGTGGGCGGAGAGGTCCGGAGCTGATGCTCTCGTACTCACAGGAAAGAATTACGAGCAGACTCTCGAGTATCTCAAGACTGTGGGAGAATCCGACGTTCAACTCCCTCTTCTGTGCGGTGGCAGTGTGAACGCGAGCAATGTTCAGGAGATCCTTAAATACGCAGACGGCGCTGTCGTGAGTTCCTGTTTCCAGTTCGACGATAAACAGCAGCATGGGCTTCGCCGCTGGGACACTGAAAAAGTTAAGAAGTTTATGGATATCGTCCACAATTTCTAATGCTGATCCATTTGTTCAGACGCTTCTTTCGTAGAGGCGTCTGTTTCTTTTTCTGCTTTCAGAAGCATGTGTTACAAAGTTTAAGCCGCGACCGTAAATTCCCCACGCTACGTAACAAGGAGGAGGCTGTGCCTCCTCCTTGTTGATTATCTGCAGTTACTGAACTCCAATATATAACAGTTCTTACTGAGCCCTGCGCTCCTTATCCTCCTTTAAAACACGGTACATATAATTGAAAAAATACTCACGGTCTGCCCCCATGGCAAAATAGCAGTTTGGTGCCTCTTTTCTCCAACCAGGAGAACGGAGATCTACGATGGTTGCGCCATATCCAAAACCCCTTGATATATCGACATGCACCGTAGTATGGATCACATTTTTGAGGACTTCGGGGTGCAGCACAGCGCATACGGCAAGAGCATCATTGATAGCAGTGGTGTCCCCGTCGGAATCTGCTATCCTGTGGTCGATCATATCCGCACACAATCTTGCAGGCGGTGTGTCCAATGCGCGCATCTTCTCGGCATCTTCGTGGGTGCTGATTGCGACTTCTGTTGCATCCAGAGGAACCATCGTGATCTTGCAACCGGACTGCAGGACGATCTCAGCAGCTTCAGGATCCGCCCAAATATTGAACTCCCCCGCTGCGCTCTCGTTCCCTCCGATATGACTTCCACCCATGAGCACGATCTCCCGGATCTTCGGGATAATGCGGTCCTCGATCCTCATCGCAGCAGCGATGTTGGTAAGCGGTCCGACAGGTATCAAGGTGATTTCCCCGTCTTCCGCTACCATGAGGGTATCCACTAGCCAGGAAACGGCGTTGCGGTCCCCTGCTTTTGTAATAGGGTCTGGAAGAGGTAATCTGTCCGGGTGAAAACTGTATGGATTATGCCCTTCGCGGATCGGTAAAAGGTCGGTCTGAGGTAGGTGTGGCGTGAGTGTAGAAGCCAAAGGATAGTCACATCCTCGATAGACTTTGACTTTATCTTGCATCCCGCAGCATTCTACGACCCTGATACTATTATCCGTCGTCAGCTTTACTTCAAGATTTCCACTGACCGCCATGACCCCAAGAAGTTCAAAAGAGGGATCTAACATGGCCATAACTAAAGCGATAGCGTCATCAGACCCAGTATCCACGTCCATAATGATCTTTCTCTTTTCTTCCATTATCCGTCCTCCACGATTTATTTCCGCCTTGAGTATACGATATGGAAGCAGACCGTGCTATGCCAAGTGGCATGTTTAGGAACGCTTTCTGTCAAGGATTTTTAGCAACGTAAAATACATCGTTTGGAATGTGGCGCCATTTCGTTTTAATCTTTTTGTTACATATCTCGTTAGGTCTTCTCAAACAAGGCAGAATACTGCACGTTATGCATTATCCCAAAGAGTCTTCAACGACGCCGGATCTAGTGAAAGTGACGCTGGCAACGGGATCATCTTCAAAAGTATAGGTAACTGTATAGCTGATATCTGAGACCTCAGATTTTGTTTCAAGTCTTTCGATATCCGCCACAAATGTTTCTTGTGCGTCCACCAGTCTATCTTGTATAAGGTCCTTTATCACTTTGCTTTTAACTGTTTCAGCGGTAAAGCCTTCGACTGTGCTTAGGTCATACTTGAATGTCACGGAATTTCCTTCAACAATTACCTCCACATTTCCGTCTGCTCCAACCAGATCTGCAAAAGCGTCCGGATTTTGAGCATACCAATCCTCAAGGTCTGGCTCTTTTTCTTCAGCAGAGGAAGAAGCGTCCGATTCCGTTACAGGAGCAGAATCGCCAGGACCTGTTGTAGGAGTAGAAGTTTCCGTGGATCCGCAAGCGACCAAAGATATACACAGAATGCATATCAGAATAAGAGTTATCGTTTTTCTCATGTATTTCCCTCGTTAAAAATTACAAAATTTCGTTCCTCATTATAACTATTTTACTTTTTTCGAGCAACCTTCGGGAAACACATAAAAGAAACCCCTGCAAAAAGGTGTAATTTCCTTATCTACAGGGGTTTTCGCTGGCGCGCCCGAGAGAACTCGAATCTCCGACCTTCTGCTCCCGGGACGCCCTCTGGTTGAATAAAAGGCGCTAAATCCGAGTAAAGAAAAGTGCCGCAAAGTGCCTATTTATAGGGAAAAAATGGCAATTTGAAGTAAAGGCGAAACAAGCTCAAAACGAATAGGTGATGGCAATGCCATCACCTTCCGCTTTTTTAGTGGTGGCATACGAAACGCGTCGTTCCGTCAGAAAACGCACGCCAGGAAAGGTTTGGAATGAACACAGCATTATAGGAAATGCCGTTAGCATTATTTCAGTAGTTTTCCAGGAAAGAGTGTTCTTCTTTGTCTATCTTGTATCCGGGAAATGTCTTTATATCCACTGCGTGCAGACTGTTGAAAATGTTCTTCTCTATGTCAGGATTATCCCTCTTTAATCTCTTTATAAGGTTCTTGATCTCCTGACGTTTGCTTCCCCCGCCGCCGTTGTCGCACATTGTACAGTTCTCTGTGAAACGGCATGCACACTGTATGAATTCGAGCTCGTTGTATCTCTTCCATGCGAGGATATCCTCTTCATGGACCCTGTAGAGAGGACGGATCAGTTCCATACCCTCAAAGTTGCGGCTTTTTAGTTTCGGGATCATGGCAGACATCTGTGAGGAATAGAACATGCCTATGAGGGTCGTCTCTATCACGTCAGAAAAGTGATGTCCAAGTGCTATCTTATTGCAGCCGAGTTCCTTGGCCTTGGCATACAGTGCGCCTCTTCTCATTCTCGCGCAGAGATAGCAGGGGGAGTGATCGCTATTGTTAGCGACCTCAAATATATTTGATTCGAATATCGTTATGGGTATCTCAAGCAGTTCCGCGTTGCTCTCGATCTTCTTTCTGTTTATCTCATTGTATCCCGGATCCATGACGAGATAGACAAGATCGAAGGGAAAATCGCTTATCCTGTGAAGCATCTGCATCAGTTTTGCGAGCAGCATGGAATCCTTGCCGCCCGAGATACATACGGCGATCTTGTCACCGGGCGAGAGCAGTTCATATTCCTTTATGGCATGGATAAACGGAGTCCAGAGTCTGTCTCTGTACTTTCTCTGGATGCTTCTTTCAACTTTCTGGCAGTATGTCAGTTCTCTGGTCATTATTATCGGGTCAACTCCTTAAGACATTCCTGAAATACATTTATAAACTCGTCGAGTTCCTCTTTTGTCGTGCCGCGCCCCAAACTTATTCTCCATGAAGACATGGCTCTTTTTCTCGATCCTGTCACTGCATAAACCGCTTTTGAGGGGAGAAGATCGCTGGAGCATGCGGACTTCACAGATACGCAGACATCTCTTCTGCCGAGTGCAGCCTGAAAATCGGGTCCTTTGACCCCATCGACACTGATATTGAGTATATGCGGAACGGCATCGCCGGGAGAGTTTATCCCGACCCCGGGGAAATCCGTCAGTTTTTCCCGGAGATATCCATTCAACTCAGATATTCGTTCGAAAAGGACATCGAGGTTTTCAATGGAACGCCTAAGAGCAAATTCGAGAGCGCCGTTGAGAGATACTGTTGGAGTGCCGCTTCTGTAGATGGAGTTGCTGTGTCCTCCAAGGATCAGAGGATCAAGAGGTGTATCGTTTCTCCTGATCAGCAGGCCGCTGCCAAGAAGACCGTAGAACTTGTGCGCGGTGAGGGAAAAGGTATCTCCGCATTCAAAACTGAAAGGGATCTTGCCTATGGCCTGAGTGGCATCGACATGAAGCCTTGCCCTCGGCGCTTTTTTCTTTATGATACTGCAGATCTTATCCACGGGCTGTATGATCCCAAGCTCGCTGTCCACTGCAGGAACGGTCACAAGGACAGTATCAGAACGGATCAGATCCTCAAGATCGCCAAGATCGATCTTTCCGTCTCTTCCTATCCTCACCATCTCTACATCGTATCCCTGTTCCTGAAGACGTGTGAGGGGAGCGCTGACAGATGCATGCTCAAGTGGATTGGTTAAAATATGTCTGCCTATGTGTCTCGATGCGGATGCAATGCCTCTTATGGCAGTATTGTTGCTCTCGGAAGATCCGGAAGTGAAGACGATCTCATCATCATCCACTCCCAGTATGGATGCTATGGAACGGGTAAAACCGTTCTGGATATCTTCGGCCGAAGTCCCGAGAGGGTGTGATGAATTGGCATTTCCAAGAACGGTGGATTCGAGGTATGCGAAGCGCTCGATCACTTCTTTTAAAGCGGGAGTGTGGGCAGAATAGTCAAGATATATCATATATGGTTACCTGTATACAAAGAAATTTATGATCTGATTACATATCATTATACTAGGGGAATGCAAATTGAGACAGCAGATGAGTCCATTCAGACATGCTCGAACAGGTCATCCAGAATTACCTCATTCGTCACGATGCTGCTGTATTTGTTTTTCTGAATGCCAAACGTGGTGATCATTGAGAGTTGGATCGTCTTTTTGCAGTTGGTTTCCCGACGGAAGGTCATTATTTTGTTTCTCAATCTTTGATCATATATGGATGTGCACTGACAATGGATGTGGCTGAAGCCCTGACCCAAATTCTGGAATCTTTGAATGCGACTTCAAGACTATCCACGTCTTCTCCCAGGATCCATAAATGTTGCGCGGTGATAGTTTCCTTGAGACCATATCTTAGCGCAACATTTTCACTAAACTCTTTCATTTATACCTTTTACCTCAACAAAAAAGACAGCCGAAGTGTCTTGTAAATATGATTATTATCTCGACAAACTGGAATTGTCAGTCTGTAGCGGCCTTTGAATCGTTATAAAACAAATCTGAGGCAGAAAGTCTGTTTGTATATCCTGATTTAATATCATGAAAAGTAACGGTATCACTATCCTCTATAAAAACAACTTCGTCATACTGCAATTTTTCGGCGTATTCAATATCGTCATGTTCCTCTACGGAAACGATATCTGCTTCCACATGATCATGTGCACGATAGTTATCGCGCAGTTTTATTGCCAGATCAGCATATTCAACTTTGTAAAATATCAGCGTCTTCTTCATGAACATTAGGCGCGGACACCCGTGACTTCAGTCGTGGGAGGAGCGCCTTCCTCCTTTTCGTTTTTTTCTAATCTCTCTAACGATTTGTTCTACTAATCGTCCTTGAACTCTATTTTCTCCTCGATACCATAAAACTTTTTGTACTGTCCGGACAACGGGACAGTACTCTGAGTAGAATAGTATCCAGAGGAGGTGATACCTTGAAACAGACCCTTACTGCTAAACTGCAGATCTGCCCGAGTGACGAAGAATGCCAGATCCTTCTGGATTCTATGCGGACCTACTCGGACGCTTGTTCCTATGTTTCAGATAGGATCCGTAAAGAATCTCTTCCTCTTTCCCAGCGTGCCGTCCACGATGCTGTCTATCGGGACTGCCGTTCTTCTTTCTCTCTTCCTTCTCAGATGGTGGAAAGTGCCATTCGCACTACCATCGGTGCCATCAAGTCTATCCGCACCAATCAACTGAAACATCCGGAGAAGTTCAAGAAGGGAAAGAAAGAACCGGGAAGCATCTTCCCTGTGTTCAAACACCCTCAGCTCTCTTTGGTCTGGAACAGGGATTACTCCATCATCCGGAAGAAGGATACTTTAGACTGTCTCTTCAGCGTGAACACCTTACGGGGACGTATCAAAGTGCCTTTCCGTAAAGATGCCATGGAGTGGGCTTTTGTGGATGGTGTCAAGTTCGGTACTGCTCAACTGGTCTGCAAGCATGGGAAGTTTTTCCTTCACGTCCCTGTCATCCTTGAAGTTCCGGAACTTCCGGAACCCATGGATGTCAACAGAGTCGTTGGCGTCGATCGTGGGATACGGTTCCTTACCGTATCTTATGATGGAAAGAACACTTCCTTTGCCTCAGGGAAAGTTGTGAAACAGAAGAGAGCGCATTTCAAAAAAGTTCGTCAGGAACTGCAGAAAAAGCAGACATCCTCTGCCAGAAGAAGACTTCGGGCGATCGGGAATCGAGAAAACCGTTGGATGAACGATGTGAA
>JAFUBI010000218.1 GCA_017460285.1 Oscillospiraceae bacterium
TGAACCGTCCAGTGTCGACGTATCCATGGGTGCACCAATTACTGATTAATGTTTTGAAATACCAGATATAGGGTTTTAGGGAAATCCCCTAACAAAACAACTGCTTCTACTCTGATTAGAGGAGTAGAAGCAGTCTGCTTGCTAAGATGATACAGGCCTCTTCTCCCGACATGAATATGCTCTTCTTTGCTTCTCCTGCGGCGAGTTTATCTTTCCTGATCCTTGCCAACTGGCTTGTACTTCTCCGCAGAGATTTTGCCATAGGTCTCAGTAAACCTCTCTGGATATTTGAACATCTTTGAGTATTTCATCTGCTGTTCCTGCGTTAAAGACTGGAAGGAGTCCGAGTCCGTTGGAGTTCCGACCAGGAAGAAATTTCCTGCGATGATATCAAGTAACTCATTGGTTTGGGAATCGTATATCGCTCTGTTAAGGGGTAATCCATTTATCTTTCCCTCGTCGTTACATACGATTGCAACGTCATCATCAAAGGGACAATACTCTTCGATATACCCCCCGACAAGGTTCTGCATTGACTCCAAGGAGTCATTAATCTCCATCGTCTTCGGATACTTTCCAGGTTCTATCAGCAGGATCTGAATCCTGTTTGGAGCATCGGTCAATTCAAAACTGTCCTCCTCATAATTGAGGGCAAGAGAGCTGCCGTTATCCCATCGGACATGGATCTGGCCAATATCATCCACAGATCCAATTGTTCCTTCTAGCCCGTCATACATACGGGGTTCTCCCTTCATCTCGTGAAGTAGGATCCTCATTCCGGGCTGAAACTTTTCTTTTATCATCTCGACTTCATGTCGCGTCATCGTTCATAACTCCTTTTTCGTTGTGGCTGAATGCCAAGTTTGTGACATAAATAATCGTTGATGTCCTTCCCAAATTTGGGAGGCTTATCAACGATTTTGTATTTGTGACTGAGATTGTTCTGGATCACTCTGGTGGCGTTTCTGCCTGCTGCGTCGTTATCCAAATGAAGATATATCTTCTCGATGTTCGGGGTGTTTTTCAGCAGCACCTCAAGTGAAGATGGTGTTTTTCCGGTTCCATCAGAGCCGGGGGAGTACACACCGGCAAGTGAGATCAGAGACTCTGTTTTATAATTGCCGCCATTCAACTTGATCAGTGTTGCATAGGAAAGCGCGTCGATTGCTGATTCAAAAACGTGTACGGATCTGCTGTCCGGATTCATCAGTCGGAAAGAATAACGCTTATCGCTGCCGCTGCAATCACCCATAACACGGGAAGCATTGGTGCCGCGAAACGCTGCATATCTGGGGCAACCATTATCATCTTTTCCGACGAAGACCACGTTGTTATGAGACAAAGTTTCATAGATGATACCCTCCTCGATGCAGTCCTGAATGATCTCTTTATCGATACCTCTCCCGGTCAGATACTGCATCACTTTTTCATTGGAAGTGTTCTTCTCAGGAAGCAACAGCTTCTTTTCTCTTTCCGTCGGTAATGAGGAAACTGGCTGTATCACACAGTTGTCACCGACAATCTGCTGCACAGCCTCGGTGAAATCCATACCCTTTACCTTCACCAGATAATCCAGGGCAGATCGTCCTCCGATACCTCTTGACCACCACATCCACATTCCGTTAGAAATCTTCAGGGAATCGTGTGTCCTGGTACAGTACCCACCGGAACAGCGAATCAATTCATCCGGTTCATGAGCACGAAGGTATGCCAGGAGATCCACTTTCTTTGCCTCCAGAATCGTCTCCGGTTTGATATATGGCATCCGTCACCTCCCTATGTAATGAGTGATTCCGATAGATTGCGGTACTCTTTTTCTGTGATATCGATCAGCTTATCTGCTGTTGACTGCATCAGCTTCAGCATCTCATCATTATCGACATCAGCCATCGAGGCACGGATCTTTGAAACTGTAATAAGTCTCCCGTTTGACCTGAACATACTGATGATCAGCTTTTCTTCTTCAGTAAAATGTGTCATCTCTCGGCTCCTTTCTGCAGATGTTGTGCAGGCTCTGTCTTCTCTTGCGTCAAGGTCTTGTAGTTATCTTCAATTCTGTGAATCAGAAGAGATGCTGTATCCTTGATCGTATCCATCGAATTCCTGAGCGTCTTCAGATCTTTGTCACCTGCCCATGCTGTGACATAAGGAAAGGTGTATTCGGAAGTATCGATTCCGAAATGAGAACAAACCGAGAATGCAACACTCTCGGCTTGAACCTCTTTCGTTTTAGTGTCGATAAAGACACCTCCGTTGTTTTTGTTGTGCAGGACAGAGTGCGCAATCTCATGGATCAGAGTTTTTAATGTCTGCGACTCACTCATTCCTTTCGCTACACTTATCTCATTGTTTGCGACATTAAAATAGCCCTTCGCTGTGCCTTCAATGTCAATATAATTGATGGGAACATCACTTGCTTTCTCAACAGCTTTCAGGAAAACACCGTAGTTGCTCACTTCGTCTTTTAACTCGGATGGAGAGATGTCCGGAAGGGGATCCCCATCAGTTTGCGATACGTCAAAGACTGTGACTGCACGAAATCGAGGCACTGTCACCGTAACTTTTTCTTTGTATGTGTTGCCGTATTGATCCACCCGGTCTTCTTCCTTTTCGACCGACACAGGCATCGGGGCAATGATTTTGAGACCTTTTTCGCCTCGTTTCACATTCCGGTTGAAACTCTTTTTCCAAGTGTTATACCCAGCAACCAAGGTCGCGTCAGGACGCTGCATCGTAATTAACATGACATTGTTCATGCTGTAGTTATGAAACTTGCCGACAGCGCGAAGGTATGCTTTATAGGTGTCTGTTTCCATAAAATCCTTAACGCCATCTTCCAGCGCTTTCATGATCTCATCAAGATCATTGGATATCACTTTTGTTCCTGTCATCGCTCAGCTCCTTTTGCTTTTTCGGCCGGTTTCTGTGCTTCCTGCGGAGTCACTTCCTCCATATAGCGAACCTTGCCGGAATCCTTGTCCAGCACATAGCCGAAGTCTTCCAGAGTCGAATCCTGTACGGCTGCAGCAAACTCATATGCTTCCGGCGACTGGTCCGCAGGAATATAACCGTCGATCACCTCA
>JAFUBI010000219.1 GCA_017460285.1 Oscillospiraceae bacterium
AAAATACAAGGTATAAACAGTCTAGTTCATAAAAGTTGTCATGCTATACGATATGATAAATAGCATGAGATCCTGCTAGGATATTTGGATCTCGATCATCGTGTGTACGGGCGCTTTAGAAATAATCAGCATGATAATATCATTCCATTATGAACAGAGAGAAGAATGATCTGTATGATAACAACTACATTATTCCGATAAACAAATGCGCCAAAAGAAGACAAAAAAGTAAGATTTGGCGACTTTATTGACTTGAAATCAGGTTAGTTTTATAATGTCCACATGGAGAAGAAGACTAAGATCATAGGACGAGTTGATGAATGTAGCCGGCTGAAAGAATGTATGGATGCTGATTCAGCCCAGCTTATTATTGTTTATGGCAGACGAAGAGTTGGTAAGACATTTCTGATCAATCAGTTTTTTAATAACACTTTTGCATTTAAACTTACTGGAGCATATAAGCAGGATAAATCAATTCAACTTAGGAATTTTTCAGAAGCGCTCAATCTTAAATCAAGGAAGAAATACGGTGTTCCAGGAGACTGGATAGAGGCATTTAATTTCCTGCGAGAATATATAAATAAGCTTCCTAAGACAGAAAAGCAGATAATCTTTCTTGATGAGATGCCGTGGTTGGATACCCCTAGATCAGGTTTTCTCCCCGCTTTTGAGTGGTTTTGGAATGACTTCGCGTCCACAGTAGACAATCTGATTTTTATCGTTTGCGGATCTGCAACATCATGGATGGATGAGAAGCTTGCTAACAATAAGGGCGGACTGTTTAATAGACACACTTGCAGGTTATATCTTGAGCCTTTCAATCTATTTGAGGTGAGGGAGTATCTTCATTCGAAGAAAATCAACTGGTCTACTTATGAGATCGCAGAGTGTTATATGATAATGGGAGGAATCCCATATTATTTGAGTTTGTTGAAGAGTTCGCTCTCACTAAAACAGAACATTGATAATCTCTTTTTTCGCAGAAATGGTGAACTGTGGGATGAGTTTGATCACCTGTATAAAACGCTGTTTGTTAACGGAGAAGATTATGAGAAGGTTGTAGAAGTCCTCAGTGATAGGATAGGTGGATTAACACGTGATGAGATTATCCAAAAGACAGGCATGACTTCCGGCGGTGATCTTAGTAAGATTCTTAAAAACTTAGTCTTGTCCGGTTTTGTTAGAGTTCACGGATTCTATGGAAACAAGAAGAAGAAAATTAGATATCAGTTAGCTGATTATTATTCTATATTCTATTTCAAGTATATCAGTAAACAATATGGTAAAGACGAACACTTCTGGAGCAATTCTATAGATAATCCAGCAAGACGTGTGTGGGCAGGCTTATCATTTGAACAAATATGTATAGACCATATATCGCAGATAAAACAGAAGTTGGGAATATCCGGTGTTCTTTCAGAGGTAACGTCGTGGTATACGGGTGAAGATGAAGATAAAGGTATTAACGGAGCGCAAATAGATTTGCTCATAGACCGACGCGACAGAGTGGTCTCTATTTGTGAAATGAAGTATTCTGTAAATGAGTTTACTATCGATAAGACTTATGATATGAACCTGCGAAACAAGATGGAATCGTTCAGAAAAGCTACCAACTGCAAAAAATCAATTCAATTAGTAATGGTTACTACATACGGAGTTAAACCTGGTAAATACAGCGGAGTGGTAAATGCAGAGGTAACACTGGATGATTTATTCAGATAACAGCGAAGACAAGGCATGAGAATTAAATGGTATATTATCCCACGGATAATTCTGGGATAAGAAAACAGAAATAATATGGTTATTTCCTGCAATTCCTGATAAAATAATCCCAATATCTTGTAACACAGCAAAGCGTGTAACACTACATGTTGTTACCCTAGACGAACTCGAAT
>JAFUBI010000220.1 GCA_017460285.1 Oscillospiraceae bacterium
CCACAGAAGAACTGGATGGGTGTGTCGACTTTGACCGCGCTATCTGTGATCCTTCCGATATGAGGAAGTTTGCAGACGGCTGTGATGCAGGAGATCATCTTCATCCAAGCGCGCTGGGTTACAAAAGGATGGCGGAATCTGTACCGGAAGTCTTGCTCCAGCCCGCTGAATGCTGAAACAGTATTCGAAACACAATACACCTCTTTTCCGAAGCGACCTTTATGCTGGAAGGTCGTTTCCTATATACGCAAAAACGGTGCAGCCACGCCGCACCGCATTGCAAGGAAAAACAAAAAGAAAAAATGAAATGACTCTAAATGATCTGATTATGGACGGAACACGCCCTTCTGGAGGAAGATGTTCCCATAGAGGTCCTTTTCACCGGAAGCGATCACGAGATCGAACTTGTCCCACATGGACCAGAACACATCGCCCTCCTGGTATTCGATGCCGTGAGGACATTTCTCAGCCTCCTCGCTGGCAGCAAGAACTCTCTCATAATCCTCCCAGCAGTCCGGACTCGGAATACCCGGATCTGTTAGACAGCAACGAACCGGGTTGTCGATATAATCGTCCAGGGGAATGAGTTTCAGGATGGCTTCCAGCAGTTCAGCACCGCTTATCCCGTCCGCCCGGACACGAAAGCAATTGGAATGTCCCAGATTGTTGATGTCACAGTTTCCATCTGCGATCAGGATCGTGGAACCGTGCCCAATGGATGAAAGGGCTCTCAGCAACTCCGGTGAAATGCAGCTCGGTACATGTTTCAGCATAAGAATTTCCTCCGTCAATAATACGTCCTATATCCTTCTACTTATAATTGTATCATCGCAAGAATGTTTCACAAGGATAATGCACAAAGAGCGATGCCAAACTTTCGGCAAACTCTTTGTGCATTTTGTTATATCTTTCATGGTCTTCTGGGAAGACAACATTTTTTTGCCTTCTTACCGCTTCCACATGGACAAGGATCGTTTCTCCCTACGCCTTTCCACATCTGCTGTTCTTCCTGACGGAGGACCTGCATGATCTCCTGCTGGGGAAAATGAAGAGCGTTTAGCTCAACGAGCCTCTTCATAGGTCCCCTCGCCACCCGGAAGAGTTGGCGCAGACCTTCGCAGAGATAATACTGTCCCTGCTCTCCGTTCTCGTTAACAAGAAAACGGTCCTTGGGACATCCCCCGTGACAAAGAGAAAGATAGGGACATGACAGACATTTTCCCGTCAAACCTTCCTTTTTCTCTATGTGGAAGGAAGCCTGCTTCTCCCCTGTAATTAAATCCGAGATTGGGTCATCCAGTGTTCCCAGATAATACTGTTCACGAACGAAATGGTCGCAGGAATAGACACCTCCATCCGCTTCGATGACCGGCACTTTTCCGCAGGTCTCCTGCAGCCAGCACAGACTGGCTTCTCCCCCTGCCAGCACATTGATCAGCTCGATGAAAAGCTGGACGTTGACCTTTCCCAGATCGTGATAGATCCATCGGTTGAAGATCTGGCAGAGAAAATCCCCGTACTGCTCCGGTGTAACGGACTCAGGTAGAACCGTACCGTCCTGTGCTCTGTTGACGACAGGTATGAACTGCATCCACCCCGTTCCCAAGTCTCTCAGCGCTTCATAGATCCCAATGGGATCCTGTACCGTGTGGGCTGTGACTGTACAGAGAAGATCCGGATGGATCCCGTATTCCTTCAGCCGAAGGACAGATCCCCTGACTCGGTCATAGGTATCCTTACCGGAGGCATCCTTCCGGAACCAGTCGTGATTCGCTTTCGTTCCGTCGATGCTGAGTCCAACATCGAAATGATTATCCCTCAGGAACGCGCACCACTCATCATCAAGATCGTAGCCATTTGTCTGAAGATTGTTCCAGGCTTCCCATCCCTCCGGAAGATATTTCTTTTGGAGATCCACGGTCTCCCGATAGAAATCCAAACCTACCAGAGTGGGCTCTCCGCCGTGCCAGACAAAGGATACCGTGGGTCCCTGTGAACTCTCTATGACATTGCGGATCATCTTCTCCAACGTCTCATGGGACATCCTCTGGTTTCCACTGACATGTACAGGCAGATAATAGCAGTACCTGCACCTAAGGTTGCAGGCACTGCCTATCGGTTTGACCATTACAGCAAATTGTGAAAGCTTTTCGCTCATTTTAGATGCTTGTCGAAGAAATCACATGCTAAGTCCCAGGATTCCATCGCCTGCTGCTGACGATACATGGGTTTGTCGTAATACCAGATCCCGTGTCCGGCTCCGTCATAGCGATGGAACTCATAATCTTTGCCCAGGTTCTTTAGGACTTCTTCCATGTCATTGACCTGTTCCGGAGTGGGCCATCTGTCGTCGTTGCCAAAAATCCCGAGTAGAGGGCAATTGAGACCATCTGCATACTCGATGGGGGCCTTTTCCGCTGAAGGCATAGGACCTGCACCTGCTCCACCCCAGCAGTCCACTGCAGCGTCCACACCTTCCAAGGTACATGCTGCAAGGAAGGTATGTCTTCCGCCGGAACACATGCCGATCACGCCGACCTTTCCGTTGGACTGAGGCTGCTCCCTGAGGAAATCGATACATGCCTGAGAATCTGCCATTACAGAAGCGTCGGTAAGACCGCCTTTCTCACGGACAGAAGCGGAGATCTCCGCCGGTTTTCCTGTCCCGAAAGTGCGATAGATGTCAGGACAGATCACAGCGTATCCGTGCTCTGTAAACCTTCTTGCCGCTTCACGGCAGAATTCATCCCAGCCCGGCATGTGGGGGATGAGCAGAAGTCCCGGATAACTCTCTTTTCCAAGAGGTCTTGAATAATAGGTGCGCATAGGCTTCCCGCCTTTGCCGGGAATATCCAATGGCTCAGCGATCATGCCGCTGTATGCACCGGTGTCGAAACTGTTCCAACCCATTTACATGTCCTCCGTACATTATGATGTCTCTAGTATACTCTGTAAAACTA
>JAFUBI010000221.1 GCA_017460285.1 Oscillospiraceae bacterium
CTACAACTGCGATCTGAATGCTGCGTATAATATCGGAGCAAGATACATAATAAGAGAAAAACTAAAATCCTTGCCCGAGAGGGAGAGGTTGGCGATGGAGGCAAAAGACCCTGCATTAGCCAGGAGAAGCACCTGCACCTTGTCCACTTTCCGTAACCTGAATGCGGCACTGGCGGTCTAAGCACCGCAGGTCAACTGAGTTCAGGCTGAATGGTGGAAAGGCAGCCCGATGTCCCTAAAGGACAACCGTCAGGAATGACGGCATTAGGAAGCACGCGTATTTATACGTGTGATGCTTCACTTCTTCAAGAGTCATATCCGCAATACCATACTCTTCCGCGATGCGACTTGCCTTTTGAAGCGCACAAATGCTGGGATTGCTTTCCTCTTCTATTTTCATGTTGAAAGGAATGCCGTTTTCCTGGTTCAGCCTCGATACGCACATCCTCAGGTATGCAGGAAGAGAGAGCCCGAGACGGCCAAGTATTTGAACGGCGCGCAGTTTTTCTGTACCTTCTATTGTGAATTGAATTAAAGACCTTGACATTGTACTATTCTCCTAACTAAAAACCGGATGATGAAATCGCTTTTGATCAACTTAAATATAAAGCTATTCAGCAAAGTAGAGTCGGCAACCTAGTTCGTGGTCCATACGTTCCGGATGTCCCTTGACGTGCTCCGGCATATGGAACAGTTTATGGTATTCGTTGTGACTGAGAATCTCGTCTCCTCTTTTGATTTCTAGGACACAGTCTTCTGTTTTCGGAAACTGATCCTCAAAACGGAAAACGGTGAGGTTGCAGTCCTCGGGGACTTCCACTTCGACTTCTTTGGAGAAGAGAACTTTGCCCTGATTGTCCTTCAAGTGACAGGATACTGTGCAGGTACCTAAGGAATAAGGGTAGTCATTGACCACATGGACCTCATCCAGCTGGTCTTTGTACTTCAGGAAAACTCCAACCGGCATATTGCTTTCCAGCGCTGCCTGAAGCCCTTTCTTTGGGACACCGAGGTAGTCATACAAGCCGTAGAAACTCTGCAGGCAGAGGTCACCGAAAAGGAAATGGATATATCCGTTGTTGTGAGCGTGCTTCTGGATCCGTTAGTGCTCTGTGTAGTACTTGAGGAGCTTATATTGATACTCCTGAATCTCATCGATATAAGGGACGATATCTTTCAGCCGGGCATACAGTCTGGGATCCGTCTCCAGAGAGGAGGCGACAGGCGGAGCATCGAATCCGAACTCAGTGTTGAACTTCTCTGTTGTGCCATAGATGTCGCTGTAATGTGTGTCATGTCCCACCAGAGAGCCGATGTAATTATGGCTGTCTCCACTCAAAAGGTCCTCTTCCCAGCAGGAACCCTTAATGACGCTCCGGGATGGATCGGTCTTCCTGGCAGCAGCGTAGAGTGCGGGACCGGGAGACACATCCATAAGGCGACAGTGCATGCCATCCGGATGGTTGAAACCCGGCTCGTTCAGACAGACCCAGAAGAAGATGGACGTGTGGTGCATGAGCATGCGGATCGTGTCGGTGTAGATCTCCACGAACCGTTTCTCGTAGGACTCGTCTGTGGGGTGCATCCAGTTGAACTCGGAATCCTGCATGATGCCGAGACCGAGTTTGGTACACAGTTCGTAGAAGAGAGGAAGTTCCACGTGGACGTGGATCCGGATGAAGTTGAAGCCTGCTTCCTTGATCCTCTGAAGATCTCGGATATAGCGGGAACTGGTCATATTGGAGATATAGGCATCCGGGAAGTAGGAAGTGCCGCGAATGTAGACGGGTCTTCCATTGAGGATGGCTTGCGTCTTTTCTGTATCTCTTTCCAGAGATATGGTGCGGAATCCCATATCGTATCCGTAGGTGTCACATAGAGCGCCTTCACAGAGGAGGTCCAGTTTCACATGATACAGATTAGGTTCTCCCTGATCCCACAGAGACCAGAGTTTTACCTCGGTCGTGGTTCCGGACAAGACAAGGTCCTTTCCGGAAACAGGAGTTTCTTCCCGAAGGACTTCTGTGCCGGTCTCCGGATCCGTGACAGTGAGGACAGCCCGATATGGTTTTTCTTTCCAGATATCCAGAGCAGTTTCCGCTTTTACCTTGGCGGTGCATGTATCAAGAGAAAGGTCGTATGTGATCTTGGGACCCATGAGGTGGACATCCCTCAACAGATCCAGATAGACTTCACCGTAGATCCCGATGGGGTTGACATCCCTCTGCACGAAGGTGTCTGCGTGTTCATATGTCCCCTTCACCATCCTTCTTTCTACTCGGAAAGTGCGGAGTTCATATGTGTTGCGGTCTACCGTGTCATCCCAGGGAGACCAGACCTTCACCGTGATGAGGTTCTCTTCCTTCGGAAGTACGTAAGGGGTGACATCGATCTCAAAGGGAAGCATGTAGCCCTCATGTTCCGCCACCAGATGCCCATTGAACCACACTTTACAGTAGTAGTCCACGTTCGTGAAATGGAGGAAGACCCGATCCCAGGATGTGTCCGGAAGGGATACGAGTTTTCGATACCACCAGGGTGCCTGGTTGAAATATCGGAGCTGACGTCCATAGTATGGATGCTCATCCAGTAGAAGTTGCAGGTGCTTCAGTTCCGGGAGAGGTTCCCAATCTGACAGCGCCATACCGATGTTGGTGTTCTGTCCTCTGCTGTGCCGCAGGTCGCAGTTCTCTCCGTTGTCGTGGACATCCTGAAGGATCTGCCAGCCATCTTGCAAGTTCAGTCTCATGTGAAGTGCCTTTCCAGTTAATGTGCTCGCTAAGGGTTTGAATCTGTGAAGCATCTTTAGATGATTTCTTTCCGTTACCATTATACCAATATGGATCGTTGTTTTTGGACCGGGTGTGTGATCATCCGATTTTTTTATGCCTAAAATTACTATTTGGAATTGAGGAAAGGAGTTTATTTAATGAGTCAGTATGCATATATCCGGGTTTCGACAAAAGAACAAAAAATAGATAGACAGGTCGCTGCACTAAGAGAATTTGATATTCCTTCTAAGAATGTGTTTTGCGACTATCAGTCTGGAAAGGATTTTGACAGCCCGGCATACAAGAAGATGCTGAAAAAACTAAAAGAGGGAGATCTGTTGATCATAAAAAGCATAGATACTCTCTCCGGTAGTACAATATGATGTATATCCACTTAATACATTGCTGTATTCATAACAATATCCCCCATACTGGTTTTCTTGTCCAGTATGGGGGATACGTATTAGTGCACATTTTAGTTTGATTTGAACTACACGACTCTACCAAAGGGATATAAAACGGGCTAGATGTTAGCAGCACTCGAATATATGCTATTTCAAATAAGAGATTTCCCCAAAATGTTCGACCCATTTCTCCTCTATGAGAGAAATATTTCGCTCAAGAGTAATACAATTGACTAGTTTTTTAAGGTCATTAATAGGTATCTTATCGTTATTGTTATCTTGTAAAACGGAGCCATCCCTTAAAATCCAATACTTTGTGGCGTTCTTGTGAGGACTTTTAGAAAAATGGACATGGATGGGCTCTAATGGTTCACTTTCATTGCTCCAAAAATATATGTGATAGCCATATGCTTTCAATATCTCAGGCACTTTTTTTCACCTTATCTATTACGTAGTCTATGATGTCTTCTTGAATCCTATTATATTCGTCTAACATATCATCAAGTTCTTGATTACTGTAGCCGAATGAGGATAAAACTGTTGGATTTGGCAATTGAATCGTTGCGTTGATAAATTCATCTTTTTCAATGTCGAATTTTTCGATATACAAAGAAACCCTGCCATCTTTATCAGGTTTAGATGCAGTTACTTCAGTTCCATCCTCATATGTAAATATAGGATATAACATGTTATTATCTCCTGTTTAGTAAATTATGAAATGTTCAGAAAAAGGATCCTCTGAATTGTTTGAAGTGTTAGGACAAGGTGGTGTGTGGAACAAATACCTGATTTAAAATGCCATTCTAGATGCTATGATCTATTTCCCGTTTGATAATAACATACTCCGAACTGTTGCTTCAAGGTTCAGCAAGTTTGGAGAAATTATCCGGTCAAATGGTAAGATATGAAACTTTCTCAAGTTTAGATAAATTGTGTCAAAGAGAGTAAATAATTGGTTTCCGACAGTTTTTGAACGTCTGATGTCGATTTTTAAACCTTTGAACTATTTACAAGCGGATTGTAGCAGTAGCACTTAACAAAATAATAAAGCAAATCCAACCAAAACGCCAAAAAGTTATAAAAATGGATAAATAGATATAGTGATATATCACAAAATTTTGTATAAATATAATAGCAAGTTATAACAAATAAATAATAGGGAGTTAAAGGATGAGCAAAACAAAAGAACAATGGGAAGCCAAAGATCAGCTCGAACTGGAACGGCGCCAGAAACAGCTGAACAAACCCGAGTACAAAGGCTATCTCTGGGTGTTGTGCATCGTCATCGTGCTTGTACACATCATAGATGAGATATCGACGAATACCGCTGGTATGGTGGAGAGCAATGCGATCAAGCAGTTCTTCCCCAATCTCGACCTTTCAACAGGAAAAGCAGCCCTGACTGCGCTGTCCTCTCCGTTAGGAACAGTCTCGATGCTTGCACCGTTCTACAAGGCACTGTCCGATAAGTACGGCAGGAAAATGTTCCTTGTCTTGAACACGCTGGGATTTTCCCTCGGCATGATCGTCGCGTACTTCTCCAACTCTGTTGTTGGATATCTCATCGGCACCACGATCATCCAGTTTTTCATCGCCCACGATCTTCAGGTCGTGTATATTCAGGAATCTGCACCGCCTAAATATCGCGCCACGATCTATGCGGTCACGAAGGGTATCGGTACGTTTGGATTGTTTGCGGTACCGTATTTGCGTCGCTTCTTCGTAGACCGGGATGCGTCTTTGTGGA